>CADCRC010000146.1 GCA_902803795.1 uncultured Erysipelotrichaceae bacterium
ACGTCGTGAGACAGTTCGGTCCCTATCCGTCGTGGGCGTAGGAAAATTGAGGAGAGCTATCCTTAGTACGAGAGGACCGGGATGGACAAACCAATGGTGTATCTGTTGTATCGCCAGATGCAGTGCAGAGTAGCTATGTTTGGAAAGGATAACCGCTGAAAGCATCTAAGCGGGAAGCCTCCTTCAAGATGAGTTTTCCAATACGTAAGTAGAGAAATCCCTAAAAGACGATTAGGTAATAGGCTGGAGATGGAAGAATAGTGATATTTTGAGTTGACCAGTACTAATAGATTGATTATTTAATCATTATTTAATTTGTTGAGACTACAATATCTCAGTTTTCAAAGAACTATATATTTTTCTTGGTTACTATAGCATGTGAGGTACACCTGTTCCCATCCCGAACACAGAAGTTAAGCCACATAACGCCGACGATAGTTTTTCGCTAAAATAGGAAGTTGCCAAGAATTTTTTTTTTGCTTTTTCTTGATAATTTTATATATAAATGTTATTCTTTTATAAAGATAGGGGAAAAATAAATTTAATTGATTTAAAATATCATTTTACTTTTAATGCATTTTTTAGTATACTTATCTATGAAATTAAGAATGGAGATTGATTATGAATATAACTTTAACAGATATTATTTCTATAACAAAGAAAGTTATAGATATACTTATTGTATGGGTAGTTTTCTACTATATTTTAAAAAATATTAAAAATAATGTTAAACTATCGCTTATTTTTAAAGGTGTAGCAATCATTATTATACTAAAACTAATAAGTGATTACTTTGGATTTACAACAATTGGACTTTTATTAGAATATGTAATAGAATGGGGACCAGTTGCCTTAATTATTATTTTTCAGCCAGAAATTAGAAACATTCTAGAACAATTAGGACGAAGTCAATTACTTGGTAGACATAAGATTTTAACATTGGATGAAAGAGAGCATTTAGTATATGAAATAGTTAGTGCTGTTGATTATATGAGACATGAAAAAATTGGTGCATTAATTGTTTTAGAAAGAGACATATCTCTAGGAAATTACATAGATAAAGCAAAAAAAATATATGCTGATTTATCATCTGATTTACTTGTTGCAATCTTTTACGAAGGAAATCCACTACATGATGGTGGTGTAATAATTCAAGGTGATAAAATTACCTGTGCTGGTGCCGTTTTTCCAACAAGTTCTAGTACAAAAATAAATCGTAACTTAGGTACTCGTCATAGAGCTGCTTTAGGAATAGCAGAAACAACAGATTCGATTGCCATTGTTGTTAGTGAAGAAACAGGTAGGATATCAATTGCAATAAAAGGTGAAATGCTTTATAACTTAACTATTGATGATGTTAGAATGTTATTAATTGATGAATTAAAACCAAAAACGGAAGTTGATGTTGCAAATATTATAGATGAGGATGATAACTATGAAAAATAAGAAATTAAAATTCAAATTATTTCATTCTATAGCTAAATTTCTTGATGAAATATTGATAAAACCAATTTCAAGACTAATTATTGCAGTAAATGATTTAATAAAAAGTAATACAAAAAGATTTGACAAAATTACTAATAATAAAGCATCCTTAATAATTATTAGTTTAATTTTAGCTTTCGCAACATTTCTAATTATTGATAGAGAATCTACAATTTTAATAGATCAATATGCTGAAATTCTATATGATCAGAAAGTAAGAGCAGAATATAATGAAGAATTATATGTTGTAGAAGGACTACCAAAAAAAGTTGATATAACAATGATAGGTGAAAAAAGACATATTTTTTTAGCAGAACAAGCTCCTGCAACTGATGTTACAGTTGATTTAACTGGATTAAAACCAGGAAATCATAAAGTAGCTTTAAAATATGCTGCAAAAATAAAATCACTAAATTACAAAATAGATCCATCAGAAGTAACAATTACAATCTATAAAAAAGAATCAGATACAAAAAATGTTTCAACAGAATTGATGCATCAAGATAGTTTAGATTCTAAATTATATATATCTAATGTAAACTTAGAAAGAACAAATGTAATAATAAAAAGTGCAAAAAAGAGGTTAGAAAAAGTTGCTGCAGTAAAAGCACTAATTGATGTAAGTAAAATACCAAATGCAAGTGAAGGAACACAAACAATAGAAAACATTCCTCTTGTTGCATATGATGAAAATGGTAAAAGTGTGGATGTTGAAATTGTTCCTGAAAAAGTAAAAGCCGAAATTAAAATAGTTTCACCATCTAAAAAAGTTCCAATTACAGTTGTCCCTACTGGTTCACTAGCATTCGGTAAAGCAATTAAATCAATCACAACTAACATTAACGAAGTAACAGTATATGGTGATCAAAATGTAATAGATAAGATTAATGAATTAGAAGTTAAGATTGATGTAAAAGGATTAGAAAACAATAAAGAATATAATGTTTCTTTAGAAAAACCTGCAGGTATAACAGATATAAGTGAAACTAATATAAAAGTAAATGTAGAAGTTTCTAACTCAATAACTAAAGAATTTAATAATATATCAGTAAGAACAATTAATCTTGATCCAAAATATAAAGTTCAAGCGTTAAGTGAAGCTGATAGAGAAGTCACTGTAATAGTAAAAGGTGTTGATGATATAATAAATCAAATAGATTCAACATCTATAAATGCATATATAGATTTATCTAACTACGGAGTTGGAGATCATGTAATCGATGTACAAGTAGAAGGAAATGATAAAAGACTTACATATTCTTCTAAAACTAAGAGTGTACAAGTAAGAATTTCAGAAAAATAATATTATAAAAGTAATACCATAAAAAGTATTACTTTTTAAATTAAATCAATATAAAATAAATGGTCTTTTATTCTACTTTGAGATATAATATTAATAGGTTGGTGATATTATGAGTTTAAGAGCAGGAATAGTTGGCTTACCTAATGTTGGAAAAAGCACTTTATTTAATGCAATTACAAATCAGCATATATTAGCTGAAAATTATCCTTTTGCGACTATAGAACCAAATGTTGGAATTGTATTAGTTAAAGATGAAAGAATGAATAAATTAAAAGAAATATATGAACCAAAAAAATTTATTGAAACAGCCTATGAGTTTACTGATATTGCTGGTCTTGTAAAAGGTGCAAGCAAAGGTGAAGGTTTAGGTAATCAATTTTTATCATATATAAGAGAAGTTGATGCAATCGTTGAAGTTGTTAGATGTTTTGAAGATGACAATATAATACATGTAGATGGAAATATAGATCCTATAAGAGATATAGAAGAAGTTAATTTAGAATTAACAATATCAGATTTAGATATAATTCAAAACAGAATATCTAAAATTGAAAAGAAAGCTACAACAACAAAAAACAAAGATGATTTATTTGAATTAGAAACACTTAATAAAGCAAAAGAAGCATTAGAAAAAGGTTTGTTTTTAAATTTAATAGAGTTTAGTGAAGAAGAAAAAAAACTACTTAAATCATTTAGTTTATTAACAATAAAGCCCATTATTTATCTAGCTAATATAAGAGAAGAAGATATTTCAAATGCAACTAATAAATATGTTGAGAAAGTTAAAGAATACGCAAATAAAAACAAATCATATGTTGTATGTTTATGTGCAAAAATAGAAGAAGAATTATCTGAATTAAATGGTGAAGAAAAAAATGAAATGCTAGAACTTGTTGGATTAGATAAAAGTGGATTAGATGATCTAATTTTAAAAACATATGAGATATTAGGATTAAAAACATTTATGACAGTTGGAAAAGATGAAGTTAGAGCTTGGACATTTAAAGATGGAATGAATGCTAAAGAATGTGCAGGACTTGTACACTCTGATATGGAAAAAGGATTCATAAAAGCTGAAATTTTTTCATATAATGACTTAATAAAATATGGAACTGAATTAAAAGTTCAAGAAGCAGGAAAACTTAGAATGGAAGGTAAAGATTATATTATGCAAGATGGAGATATATGCTTTTTCAGATTTAATAAAAGTAAATAAAAAAATTTTAATATATTAAAATATATAGTATAATAAAGTAGAGGTGAATAATAAATGTACGATAGATTACAAGAAGATATGAAGCAAGCTTTAAAAGAACATGATAAAATAAAACTTGATACAATAAGAATGGTAATAAGCTCTATAAAACAAATTCATATTGATGAAAAAAAAGAAATAAATGATGAACTTGTAACAAAAGTTTTATCTAAAGAAATAAAAACAAGAAAAGAATCATTAGAAGAATTCAAAAAAGCATCAAGAGATGATTTAATAGAAAAAGCACAATCTGAAATAGATATTTTAACAAGTTATATGCCATCAATGTTATCAGAAGATGAACTAAACAAAATCATAGAAGATGTATTTAAAGAAGTTAAACCAAGTTCTATTAAAGATATGGGAAAAATTATGAAAGAGGTAACAAGTAAAGCCCAAGGAAGAGCAGATATGTCAAATGTATCTTCTCTAGTAAAAGAAAAGTTATCGAATTTATAGGTGAAATATGAAAGAAAGAGTATTAAGCGCAATAATCTTAGTATGTATAATAGTTCCATTAACCTATTTAGGAGGTGAATTTTTTTCCTATTTATGTGCAATTATTGCATCACTTAGTGTATATGAATTGATTAATATACGTGAGTCAAAAAGAAAATTACCATTTATAATTAAACTTGCAGCATATGTGATGGTTATATTATTTACACTAAGAAATAGTCATTCGATAGATTATATATATAATATTGATTATAAAATGATGGCAATAATGATATTTACATTTTTATTATCTATTGTATTTTTTCATAATAATGACGAATATTGTATAGGAGATGCATTATATATATTAGGAAGCATATTATTTATTGGAATATCATACAATCTATTAATTATAACAAGAAATAATAATATATTTTATATTTTATATTTATTTCTTATATCAGTTATTACAGACATATTTGCTTTTACAGGTGGAAAATTAATAGGAAAACATAAATTATCTCCAGAATTATCACCAAATAAAACTATAGAGGGCCTAATAACAGGATTGATAATGGGAACAATTATTCCAAGTTATATATATATGACAATGATAAATTCTGAAGCAAATATCTATTTAATATGTACAATTACACTAGTATTATCATTGTTAGGAAGTATTGGTGATTTGGTTTTTTCATCTATTAAAAGATACTATGGTAAAAAAGATTTTTCAAATTTAATCCCAGGACATGGTGGAGTATTAGATAGATTTGACAGTATGATATTTGTAGTACTTGGATATGTATTATTTATAGGAATATTATGATAGGAGTGGTAATTTGACAATTATATTAAACATACTTGTTTTCGCGATAGTTTTAGGATCAATAGTATTTGTTCACGAATTTGGTCATTTTATAATGGCAAAAAAAAATGGGGTTTATGTATATGAATTTTCAATAGGAATGGGCCCAAAGATATGGGGATTTAAAAAAGGAGAAACAGATTATAGTTTAAGAATATTTCCAATTGGAGGATATTGTTCTCTTGCAGGAGAAGATTTAGAATATGACAAGGAAATGAAAGTACCAAAGAAAATGCAGATGCAAACAAAAAAATGGTGGCAAAGATTTTTAATATTATTCTTTGGACCTTGTAACAATTTTATTTTTGCAATCATTTTAATTCTATTTATATCACTAATATGGGGTGGAATGACAATGAATCCAATAATATCATCTGTTGAAAAAGAATCTAGTGCATATAAATCAGGTTTAAAAAAAGGAGATAAAATAATTTCAATAGATAATCATAATATTGATACAAGTGATGATATTTCATTATATATCGCAATTGCAAATGGAAAAAAATCAACATTTAAAATTGAACGTAATGGAAAAAATATTGAAATAAAAATAAAACCTACAAAAATAAAAGAAGGAAAAAAAGTAAGTTATAGATATGGTTTTGGATTTAAACAAAAACCAATTAAAGATTTTATTGGAAAAATAGGATATGCATTTAATAAGTTTGGAGCATTATGTAAACAAATGGTAATTACAATTTTATATTTATTTACTGGAAGAATAGGAGTTTCACAATTATCAGGACCTGTTGGAATATATGAAATTGTAGGACAGACAAGAACAGCAGGCATAGAAAATGTACTATTCATAATGGCATTTTTATCATTAAATGTAGGATTTGTAAATTTATTGCCAATTCCTGCATTAGATGGTGGACATATTTTATTTATTTTGATAGAATTAATTAAAGGTAGTCCAGTTAAACCAGAAATAGAAAATAAATTTCATAGTATTGGATTAATATTATTGATGATATTGATGCTTTTAATCACAGTAAAAGATGTATTTACATTATTTTAGGAGGCAATAAATGACTAGTATTTTTATATTTTTAGGATTTGTTTTAGCGACATCTTTCATTGTAGGAGCAGCAATTTCATTATATGAGGATAATAAAAAAAAGGAATTTCTAGAAAATGATAAAAAAAATGAAATAGAAATAGAAAAAGCAAGAGAAGAAATACTTGAGAATACTAGACAAATTAAAAACAAAGAAAATAAAAAAACAGATATTGATATGGAAATTATCTAAAACAAAGAATAAAAAGGTGAAAAAATGAAAAGAGTAAAATGGTTTTATATTATATATGATTTATGTATCTTAGTAAGTATATTATTAATATTATTTAGTGTTAATTATAAAAAATTATTCCATAACAAAGAAATAGAATATACTTCAAATGAAGCAGGTGAAATAGATTATAGAGTTAATTTAATAGATAATAATATATATTCTACACAATATCTTGACGAGGGAAATAATTATGTATCAGATATGATTAAAAATATTGATATTAATTTCAAATATCAATTTAATTCAGATAAAGATACAAGCCTATCATATACATATAGAATTGATGTAATAATAGATGCATCATATAAAAATGCAAACAATAAAAAAGAACCATTTTATAGAAAAACATATAATTTACTATCAGATACTTCCGTTAGTGAATCAAACATTTTGGATATCAATAAAAAAGTTAATTTTGATTTTACAAAATATAATGAATTAATGAATGAACTAAGTAAGGATTATAAGTTAGATAGTGACATAAAAGCAAAAATAGTCATGTTTGTAAGTATATATGGAAATATAAAAGATAAGAAAATATCAAGAAATATAGAAGAATATATTGAAATGCCATTACAAAAAAAGATATTTAGTATAAAAGAATCTATTCCACATGAAGGAAAAAAACAATATTATAAATATCAAGATGAAGACTTGTTTGATATATATTATTTGGCTTGTGGAACTATTGCATTAATTATTTCTTTATGTATGATTATATACTTAAATTATTTAGTAAAAAATAATAAAGAAAAAATAACTAGTTTAAAAGGAACATATGCAAATAAGGTTTCTGAAATATTAAAAGATTATGGTGATACTATAGTAGAACTTGAAGAATTTAAAGTTAGTAATATAAAAGATGCATTACTCGTTAAAGACTTTAAAGAATTGCTAGATGTTGCGAATAAATCAGGAGGACCTATACATTTTTATGAAAATAAGAAATATAAACGCTGCTATTTATGGTTAACTTATAATAATATTACATATAAATATGTTGTAAAAAGCAAAGAGATAAATAATAAAATAAAAAAGAAAGATAATAATTAATTGAAATTTTTAAAGACACTGTCATGAGACAGTCTGATAGAGTTATTTTATAACTCTATTTTTCTTTAAATAATTTGTATTTTCAATTATAATTAAAGTAATAATAGTAGGATGGTTTAAAATATAAAGAAAGTTACTATATTAATTAGTTTAAGTACATTTGTTGTTACAGTTGGACTTATTTTTCTATTTACTGGAAGAACTGAAAATATAATTCAAAAGAAAAATAGTTATTACTTTGAAACTATTTATAATAAAAATAGTAATTTTAATAGTGTTTTATTTGATAAGATTAAAGATTATCCAATAGATATTAATTCATTAGATAAAATATGTAAAAATTATAATATTAGTAATAAGTTTTATTATTATGTTAATGGTAATATGAGTGTAGTTGGAGCAGAAGAGTTAGTTTATACTGGAATAGATAGTTTTAATAGTTTATATGTACATAATAATACAGGAAATTTAATTATTTCTTGTGATAATTCCTTTAAAATAATTATTCCTACTGATAATAAACATTATGAAATAGTAGGTAATTTATCAACTGACTCAGATGATAAAAAAGAATTCGATAAAATAATTAATGATTCTGGTAAACCTACTCATATTTATAAAATAAAAGATAAAGAAGTATTTTATTATAACTATGAAAGTGATAATTATGTTGTTTCATTTATAGTAATTGATAATCTAGAATTTAATACTTTTGAAGTAGAAGAAATACATTATATACCTATAGAATATTATTCTTTAGATGGAGAAAAATTAGAAGAAATATAATACTAATTCTACTTATATTTTGTTTTTGACATTATTCCAATATAATGATAAACTTGTAGTAATAATAATAGAGGTGACAATATGAAAAAATTGTTTCTAAATATAATTTATGTTATAGCTTTATGTATGCTTTTGCCAACTTATGTTTTTGCAGAAGATACTTGTAAAGATATGGATGTCAGTATTAAATCTATATCTATGATAGATAGTGAAGGAATAGTTATAGAGAATAATGTTCCTTCTTTTGTAGATCAAAGTATTAATTTAGCTTTAAAATTTTATGAATTTAATTCTAATGTAAAATATAAAGTTACACTTCAAAATAATTCAGATACAACATATTATATTGATTTTCAAGATATTTTAGAAAATCATATTCAATATAAGATAGAGTTAATTGATAGTGATAATGAAATTAAGCCAAATGGAGAAACTAGTTTTTATTTGGTTGCGACATATAATTCTGAAGTTAATGAAGAAGACTTTGTTGATGGTATTTATCAAAATGTTAGTGAATTGCATTTTTTAATTACTGATGGAGAAATTGGAAATATAATAAATCCTTCAACAAAGAGTTCTATATTCTTTATGTTATTATTATTAGTTATATTAACTTTGGTTTTTGCATATCAAAAGAGATTAGGAAGTAAGAAAACAATATCTTTAATTGTAATTGGATATATTATAGTTCCATTAACTATTCATGGAATGTGTAAATATACTATTGATTTAACAGCAAATGTTGCTATATCTAATGAAAATGTTAATGTATGTAATTATGATGGTGAATTAGTACAAGGAGCAAAATTTATCAATGGTGATTATACATATCGTTATAAACAGATGAAGACTGAAGAAGGATGGGTTAACATTGATGAAGATGGATGGGGAGTTACTTTAACAAAAAATAATACTTTTACTCCAATTGAGTCAGATGTTTGTAATATTATTAATAAAAAAGCAGTTGTAGAAGAAAGTTTTATGGAAAGAACTCCTACAGCAGACTTAGATTATTTAACAACATCATCTAGGTTTAAAAATGGGTTTGGATCAGGTGTTACTGTTGATTCATTTGAAACAATAACTATTGTAGATAATAAAATAATTCCTTCTAATGCTATTAAGTCATGGGATGTTTCAAATAAGGGTAATGGTTCTATTCAAGCTTGGTATATAGATGAAGATAGTGATGGTATGTATGAACTATATATTGGAGCTGATGGTGGTGTTCTAGCAAATCCAGATATGAGTTATTATTTCTATGAATACTCAAATGTTGAAGATACAAATAATTTTAATAAATTAGATGTGTCTGGAGTAACTAATATGAATGGTTTTATGCTATTACTTGGATCAAATTCATCTACATTTAGTATTGATGTTTCTGGTTGGGATACAAGAAATGTAACTGATATGTCTGTTTTATTTAGTAGTGCAGGAAATAATGCAACATCATTTGAAGTAATAGGATTAGAAAGTTGGAATACTTCTAATGTAAAAACAATGACTGGAATGTTTGCTTCTGCAGGTTCATCATCAACTGATTTTTCTATTGGACAGTTAACAAATTGGGATACTAAAAAAGTAACTAATATGGGTAATATGTTTGCTTTTGCTGGAGAAAATGCAACAAATTGGGAATCTTTAGGTGAGTTAAATATTTATAGTGCATCAATTGGAGGATCAAATATTGCTGCTGGAATGTTTGCTTATTGTAGAAATGCAAAAGTAACATTAAATTTACATAATAATATAACAACTTATCGTCATGCATTTGATACAGCATCAACAAAGCCAGGTTCTCAAATTATAGTTAATTATTCAGAAGCAGTTACTAATATTGATCGTATAATTAGTACAAAGAGTAGTAACAGTAATGTTATAAAAGGAGAATTAATTGATTAAAGCAGGATATCCTGCTTCAGACTATTAACAAAATATCTTTTGTCAACAGTCTGAGACACTGTCATGAGACAGTGTCACTTTATTTTATAAAGCTAATTTTGATTATTTAGAAATTAGAATAGATAATTTAAAAATATAATAACTAGAAAGCTATTATATTTTTATTATAGATGTGATATAATTTAGTCTATGAAATGGATGTGTAAAATATGAAAGAATATGATTATGTGGATTGGTTTTGCGATGGTTGTGATGCAAATTTAAATAGACAACCTGGATTTACAACATCAAATGGAATATGGACATGTACTGAATGTGGTTATGAAAACAATGTTACTGATGATAACATATTAAGTTATGACGAAGCAGAACAACAAGAGTCATATCAAGAAGAATGCCCAAATTGTGGAGGACATATGAGAAGAATGACATATTCACCTGGAGATTCTTGGGTATGTGAAGATTGTGGATTAGAGGGACAAAAAAATGATTATGGCTTAATGGGAGCAGATAAAGAATTTTTTGATGAGTGACGATGAATCATTGTAAATAAAGAAAAATATATTTATAAAAATACACTTGATTCTTTCCAAAAATCACATTTTATTTATAAAGAATTTAGATAGACAAAAAAATATGTTTATTATATAATAAAGAGTAATTGGAGTGGTAGATATGTTGATACAAAAAAAAGCAAATAAGATAAAAAGAATAATAGGAAGATCTAGTAAAATATTTATAACATCACATAATAAAATAGACATGGATTCTATAAGTAGTATGATAGGTATGTATCAAATAAGTAAAAGAAGATTTAATAATTGCTATATAATTATTGATGAAGAAGATACAGAACATGATGAAATAATAGAAGAAATAATTAATAATATAAAAAAAGACATGAATATAATTAAATCAAGTGAAGTTGTTAAAAATAAAAGTAAAATTGAAAATAACAATTTACTTGTATTATTAGATTGTAATTCTAAAGAAGATCTTAGTTGCCCAAATATTGTTGATAAATTCAAAAGAATAATGATAATTGATCATAGCACTCGTAAAGATAAATCAATTAAAGCAATATTATCAGTAATTGAAAAGAGTGCATCTTCATGTGCTGAAATGATCACGTATCTAATTGAAAAATTTAATAAAAACATAGATTCTAACTACGCAACTCTTCTTTTAGCAGGTATAGCAACTGATACAGATAATTTTTCTTTAAGAACAAAACAAGAAACATTTTATTCAGCATATTATTTAAGTTGTCTTGGTGCAGATAATAGTCAAGTACAATATTTACAAAAATTAGATATGAAAAAATTTATTAATAGAGAAAAATTAATAACAAGCACTCAATTACTAAATAATGATACAGTTGCTTTTGCAAAAGGATCCAATCATATTATATATTCAGGAGAAGATTTAGCTAAGGCAGCATATACAATGCTATATTTTAATAATATAGAAGTATCATTTGTATTAGCCAAAATAGCTAAAAACACTCCAGCAATATATATTAGAAGTCTTGGAAATGTAGACATAAGTGGAATAATTGAAGAATTTAATGGAGTTGGGGACAGATATAAAGGAAAAATTATATTTGAAAAAAATACTATAGGGAAAGTAGAAAATAAAATTAAAGAAAAAATAAAAAACTTATAGGGGGGTAAATATGGAAGTTATATTCATTAAAGATTTAAGAGGGCAAGGAAAAAAAGGCGAAATAAAAAATGTTAAAGATGGATATGCACAAAACTTTTTAATAAAAAAAGGATATGCAATAGAAAAAACAGATAATTCTGTAAAAAAACTTGAAAGAGAAAATCAAAAGAAACAAGATGAAATAAAAGAAAAAACAATTATTGCTAACAAAATAAAAACAAAACTAGAAAATGAAACAATTACTTTATCATCTAAAATACAAAAAGACAATAAATTATATGGAAGCATAAATCAAAAACAAATAATTGATGAATTAAGTAAATTAGGATATGATATTGAAAAAAAACAAATTATTATTGAAAAGCCTATACAAACATTAGGTTTTCATAAAATAAAAGTTGAATTATATAAAAACATTATTAGTGATTTAAAAATACATATTATTGAGGAAAAATAATGAGGTGAAACATGCCAAGTTTAAGAGTATTACCCAATAATTTTGAAGCAGAAGAATCTGTACTTGGAGCCTGTGTTCTTAATAAACAAGCATTATATAAAGCAAGCGAAAATTTAACCGCTGAAGATTTTTATAATGAAAAAAATTCAAAAATCTTCACAATAATGAATGAATTAAAAGAAGAAAATTCACCAATAGATATAACAACTCTTACATCTAAACTTCAATCAAAAGGACAATTAAATGAAATAGGTGGAGTAGAATATTTAACAGAGATAGTAAATTTTGTACCAACAAGTGCAAATATTGACTATTATATTCAGATAGTAAAAGAATCTTCTATATTAAGAAAATTAATAGATACAGCACAAAGTATTGCTGAAACAGGATATCAACAAACAGATTCAATAAATGATGTATTAGATAATGCAGAAAGAAAAATATTAAATGTAGTAAGAAATAGAAGTACAACAGAATTTAGAACAATAAAAGATGTTCTAGCAAAAACGGAAACTAATTTAGAAAGATTATCAGAAAATAAACAAGAAATAACAGGACTTGCAACAGGATGGACACTATTTGATAAGATAACAACAGGATTACATGAAAATGAATTAATAATAATTGCAGCTCGTCCTGCCATGGGAAAAACTGCATTCGCTCTTAATTTAGCTGTACATGCAGCACAAGAATCAAATAAAAATGTTGCAGTATTCAATTTAGAAATGGCTGCAGAACAATTAGCTATAAGAATAATATCATCTGCAGGACAAGTAGATGTATTTAAATTACGTACTGGAAAACTAGAAAATAATGATTGGAAAAGAGTAAATGAAGCAATAAGTCAATTACAAGATACCAATTTAGTAATAGATGATACAGCAGGTATTACAATAGGAGAAATAAGAGCTAAATGTAGAAGACTTGCATCAAGTGATAAAGGCTTAGCTCTAGTTATAATTGATTATCTGCAACTTGTTTCAGGTGGAAAAAATTATGGTTCTAATAGACAACAAGAAGTCTCAGACATATCAAGAAGTTTAAAAACTTTAGCACTAGAATTAAATGTTCCGATTATTGCTCTATCACAATTATCTCGTAGCGTTGAAGCAAGAGAAGATAAAAGACCATTAATGAGTGATTTAAGAGAATCAGGTTCTATTGAACAAGATGCAGATATTGTTGCATTTCTTTATAGAGATGATTACTATAATAAAGAACAAAGAACTGATGATAATAATTCAATTAGTGAATTAATAATTGGAAAGCATAGAAATGGGCCAACCGCTACAATCAAATTATTATTTAAAAAGAACACATCAACATTCTTGAATTTAAGAAAAGAAGATGAAACAAATAATGACAAAGTAGAATAAATATGATAAAATAAATTAAGATTTAAGAGGAGATTTAATGAAAAAAATATTTAAAATATTATTTGTTTTTATATTTATTTATTTTATATGCGGATTTACTTATAAAAACAATTTGCCAAAAACATTATATCACATTTATTTAAGTGGTAAATCAATTGGATTAATTGAATCAAAGGAAACATTAGAAAGATATATTGATAAGAAACAACAAGAAATAAAAGATAAATATGGAGTATCAAAAGTATATATTCCAGAAGAATTGAACATAGAAAAAGAAACAACATTTTCAGATGAAATTTTATCAGTAAAAGAAGCGTATGAATTAATAAATGAAAAAGCACCATTTACAATAGATGGATATGTAATAACAATTAATCCGATTAAAACAGATGAAAAAAATAATAGTAGTAATGAAGAAGTACAAAAAATATATGTATTAAAAAAGAAAATATTTATAGATTCAGCAAACAACTTAGTTAAATCATTTATACCTGAAATAGAATATAATTCTTATAAAAACTCAAGAGGAGAATTAATTAAAGGAAATGGGAATACAATTTCAACAACAGTAAATAACATATATATAAAAAACAAAATAACAATTAAAAAAGATAGAATTTCAGTTAATAAAACAATATATCAAAATACAACTGATTTGAGTAAATATCTTTTATTTGGAACACTTGAAGAACAAAATAAATATAAAATACAAAATGAAACAACACTAGAAGAAGTAGCATTCAATAACAAGGTGTCACTAGAAGAATTGTTAATTGCTAACCCAACACTATCTTCTAATTCACTATTAAGTAATGATTTAGAACTTACAATTGGTATATTAAAACCAAAATTTAGTGTTGTAGAAGAAACAGAAGTTGTATTTAAAGAAGAAACAAACTATCAAAGTGAAACTAAAGTTGATTCATCAAAAAGTGTAGGATATTCTGAAACAACTCAACAAGGTCAAAAAGGAGAGGACAGAGTAACACAAAGACTTCAAAAGGTAAATGGTGAAACAGCAAATGTGGTAACAACAGATAGACAAGTAATAAAAGAACCAGTAAAAGAAATAATTACAAATGGACCAGCAAGTAGTAGTACTGGAAATTGGTCTGGCTCAGGATATGGTGACGTAGTATTTACAAGTGGTTTCTGGGGATGGCCTGCAACATGTTCATCTGTATCAAGTCCATTTGGCTGGCGTTGGGGAACATTGCATGATGGAACGGATATTGCAGGATGTGGATATGGATCTAATATCTTCGCTGCACAAGCTGGAACAGTTGTAAAAGTTTCTAGCAAATTTGACAATGGTAATTATATAATTATTGATCATCACAATGGATTCTTTACACTTTATGCGCATTTAGCAGGATTTAATTGTAATGAAGGACAAGAAGTAACAAAAGGACAAGTAATAGGATTTATGGGAGCAACAGGTTTTGCAACCGGAGTTCATTTACACTATGCAATTTGGAACGGATATCCATACTATGGTGGTTATGCATTGAATGCAATGAGCTATTATTAGAATAATAGGTGAAAACATGAAAATTAAAGTTTTTTCAAGCGGATCCAAAGGAAATTGTGCAATAATTGAAAGTGAAAATGTAAAAATTTTAGTTGACTGTGGAATCACATATAACAAGTTAATTGGTCATTTAGAAACAAACAAAATTAAAATTAATGATATAGCAGGAATACTTATAACTCATAATCATAAAGATCATATAAGTGGATTAAAAACGTTAATTAAAAAGACAAATATGAAAGTATTTATACCCAAAGAAATGTTTGAATCATTAAGTGAACAAATAGATGAATCAGACTGTGAATTTATAGAAGATGGTTATAGAATAATTGATATTATTGTAAGAATAATCAAAACATCACATGATGCACCATATTCAGTAGGGTTTATATTTGAAAATGATAACAAATCAATTGTATATATAACAGATACAGGATACATAAATAGAAAATATATCAACATTTTAAAAAATAGAGAAGTATATGTTTTAGAAAGTAATCATGACGAAGTAATGCTTATGAAAGGACCATATCCAAGATTTTTAAAGGAAAGAGTTATATCTGATAGTGGACACTTATCAAATACACAAACAAGTGAATACCTAATGAAATTTATAGGAAATAAAACACACTCTATTTATCTTGCACATTTATCAGAAACAAATAATAGTCCTGAACTCGCTTTAAAAACATGTCGTGATATATTAGGAAACATTAATATAAATATTGCATATCAGTCGAAGGAAACTGATTATATAGAGGCTTAAATGATAAAAGTAATTGTAGTAGGAACTCTTAAAGAAGACTATTTAAAATTAGCACAAAGAGAATATTTGAAAAGATTAAGTAAGTATAATAAAGTAGAAATTATTGAAATAAAAGAAAAAAGTATATTTAATAAAGAAGAAGAACTAAAAAAAGAGGCAATTGAGATTAACAACCATATAAACAAAAACGACTATATTATTTGTTTGGATTTAGATGGTATAGAATATAATACAAATGATTTAACAAATAAATTAAAAAATATATTTGATTATAATAGTAATATATGTTTTATTATAGGTGGAAGTGTAGGATTAGATGAATCAATAAAAAATATATCTAAATTAAGATTATCTTTTTCTAAATTAACTTTTCCACATAATTTGTTTAGAATTATTTTTTTGGAGCAAATTTATAGAACATATAAAATTATAAATAATGAAACATATGATAAATAGGAGTTAATATGATAGGCAATGATTGGGATAATATACTAAAGGATGAATTTAATAAAGATTATTTTAAAAATATAATAAATTTTATTAACAAAGAGTATACAAAAAAAAACATCTATCCACCAATAAACAAAATATTTAATGCACTAAAATTCACCTCATATATTAACACTAAGGTCGTTATAATAGGACAAGATCCATATCATGAACCAAATCAAGCAGAAGGACTTGCATTTTCGGTATCAAATGAAGTAAGTAAGCCTCCATCTCTTATAAATATATTTAAAGAATTAGAGGATGATTTAAAAATACCATTTCCAAAAAAGAATTCTTTAATACCATGGGCGAACCAAGGAGTATTACTTCTAAATGCAACACTAACAGTAGAAGAGCATAAAGCAAATAGTCACTATAATATTGGATGGGAAAAGTTCACGGATAATATTATAAGTAAAATAAATGAAAAAGAAACACCTGTAGTATTTATATTATGGGGAGGGTATGCAAGAAATAAAAAGAGATTAATTACAAATCCCAAACATTATATAATAGAATCCGCACATCCATCACCATTATCGGTATATAGAGGATTTTTTGGTTCAAAACCATTTTCAAAAACAAACAATTTTTTACTTTCAAATAATATAAGTCCAATAGATTGGAAAATAGAATAATATAAGAAAAGGTGGTTGTATGAAAAGAAATATATTTAATATTATAATGCTTATATTAATTTTAGTTTTATGTATTTACATCTATAATAATATAGATAAGTTTAAAAAAATTGTAATAGAACAAGAATCAAGTAATTTTTATACATATATAGTAAACAAAGATAACAAATATGATAAAAAAGTATTAGGAGATTATAATAGTTATAGAAAATTAGTAAACTATTATGATATAGATTTTGAAATAAAATATGATGAATTTGTAGATTATGACTATATAAGTTTAATATTTGATGTAAACAAAGATAAAGAAAAAATAGAAAGCATATATAAAAGTTTTAGCAATTTTACTATTAATATAAAAAATGAAGATTGTAATGATAAAAATAAGAACTCTAAAATGCTTGTATTAATTAAAGTTAGAAATAGTGTTATAGATGAGAACAATATAAAATATGAAAAAAAAGATAATTGTAATAAAGAAAAGTAAAAACCTTTAATTATAATATATTTAATATTTGAACAAGATAAAAATACACAAATATAAAAAAAACTATTGCTTTTATATATAATATATGGTATAAAATTATTTGAATTTTATGCAAAGGAATGAGGTATATGGCAATAAAGAAGTCAAAAGAAGAATTAGAATTAATGTCCAACAAAGATGTAGCTGAATTAATTATAGAAGATAGTAAAAAACAATTTAAGACACTTGACTTATTTACTAAAATAGTTAAATTAAAGGAACTACCTGAAAGTACAATAGATAAGAAAATAGCGGATTTTTATATGCAACTATCTACAGATAAGAGATTTATCTTATTAGAAAATGGTAAATGGGATTTAAAACATAATCATACATCAGACAAAATAATTAAAGTTGATGAATATGATGAAGAACTAGATGATGAATCAGAATTAGATGAAGAAGAAGACGATGATGATTTAACAGAATCACAGGAAGATAGTTATACAGACGATGATGTTGATGATTATGATGATGATGATGACTACAAAGATTTAGTAGTTGTTGACGAAGATGAAATGGAACAAGATATTTTATAATCTATGATTAGGACATAATTATTTATAATTTTATAAAGAGAATCTATGGTTGGTGTAAATAGATTAAATAGTAAATAATTCCTACCTATGAGATTGGTATAAACCCGGGTAATAACTCGTTATTAAAATAAGTAAAAAAAGGAATGGTACCGTGCATATGCACTTCCTAGGTATTATTCTTTTTTTGTTTAATACCATTATTAAGTTAAACATATTTTTATTAGTATAATATATAAATAAAAATAGGATTGATGATATTATAATATTGATTTAATAAGTTAATAGATATCATTAAAAATCTAAATATAAAATGTAGTTAATAATAGTATTTATATTATATGAGGAGGTAAATATGAATAATAAAGCTATTACAAAAAGAGATGAAGATTTCGCAAAATGGTATACTGATATTGTTAGAGCTGCTAAATTAGCTGACTATACATCTGTAAAAGGATGTATTGCAATTGAACCAAATGGTTATGCTATATGGGAAAAAATCCAAAAGATAATGGATGAAAAATTTAAAAGTTTAGGTCATGTAAATGTTCAAATGCCTTTGTTAATTCCAGAATCATTATTTAATCAAGAAAAGGAATTGATTGAAGGATTTGCTCCAGAATTAATATGGGTTACGGATGTTGGTGATAAAAAACTTGATGAAAGATTAGCTATAAGATCAACTTCAGAGACTTTATTCTGTGATTATTATAAAAAACATATAACTTCATATAAAGATTTACCAAAGTTATATAATCAATGGTGTAATGTATTTAGGTATGAGAAAGAAACTAGACCTTTTTTAAGAAGTAGAGAATTTCTATGGCAAGAAGGTCATACAGTTCATGCAACTCAAGAAGAAGCTATTGAAGAAGCAAAAAAAATGATGGATGTATATAAATGGTTTAA
>CADCRC010000147.1 GCA_902803795.1 uncultured Erysipelotrichaceae bacterium
AAAAATAGTTTATTATTATCTATTATAAATTATTGTTTTGTTATTCCTGTAATGTCTTTAATTATTAGTAGTATTACTTTATTACTTAGATTTTGGGTTTAGGTGGGTGTTGATATGAAAATATTGTTAATTATTCCAGCTTATAATGAAGAAAAATGTATTAAATCTACTTGTCAATCTATTATTAATTATAATAGGAAAAATAAGACAAATTATGATTTTGTTGTTATTAATGATGGCTCATCAGATAATACTAGTAAAATATGTCATGAGTGTAAATATAATGTTGTTGATTTAGTAAATAATTTAGGTATAGGTGGTGCTGTTCAAACAGGATATAAGTATGCTTATGAGAATAATTATGATATAGCAGTTCAATTTGATGCTGATGGTCAACATGATGTTAGTTATGTTAAAGACATTATTAAGCCTATATATAATAATGAAGCAAATATGGTTATTGGTTCTAGATTTATACGTAAAGATAAAAAAAATTTTAATTCTACTTTTTTAAGACGCATAGGTATCAGATTAATTTCTTGGAAGATAAAGAGTTTAACTGGAAAAAAAATATATGATACAACTTCTGGGTTTAGAGCTGTAGATAAAAATATAATTATGATTTTTTCCAAAAATTATCCTTCTGAATATCCTGAACCTGTATCTGAAGTTAATGTTTTAAAACATAAGTATAAGATATTAGAGGTTCCTGTTGTTATGCATGAAAGGTTATCTGGTAGGTCTTCTATTCATTCTTGGAAGAATGTTTATTACATGTTAAATGTATTTCTATCTATGAATATAGAAAGTAGAGGTAGATAATATGAGTATAAATTTAAAGATTATTGCTATAACATTTATTTTTTTACTTGTGCTTTTAGTTATGTTTTTTTCTTTAAGAAAAAAAATCAGTGTTAAATATACTATTTTTTGGTGTAGTTGTTTATGTATTTTAGTATTATTTACATTATTTCCTGATTTGTTATTGTGGTTTACTAAGTTGTTCGGAATACAACTTGCTTCTAATTTTATATTTGCTATTTTAATTGGTGTTTTGTTTTTTGTTACAATTTATTTGACAATGGTTGTTTCTGAACAAAATGAAAAGATAAGAAAATTAATACAGGAGGTAAGTTTATTAAAAAATGAAAAAAATAAAAAAAATTAATGATGGTGATAGGAAGAACTTTGTTTGGAATATGATTGGCTCTACTTTTAGTGCTTTTAATTCGTTTTTTTTTATGATAATTGTTACTAGAATTAATGGTGTTAATGATGCAGGTATATTTACTTTATCTTTTTCACTTGCTTGTCTATTTCAAGTAATAGGATTATATAGTGGTAGAACATATCAAGTAACTGAAATTAATAAAAAGATAAGTGATTCTGATTATTTTTATCTTAAGATTATTAGTTGTATTTTTATGATTGTTGTTAGTGTTTGTTATTGTATTATAAAACATTATAATTTATATAAAAATCTTGTTATATTATTTCTTGTGTTATTTAAAATGTTAGAAGCTTTGAGTGAATATTTTTATGCATTAATGCAGTGTAATAATAAATTGTATAAAGTTGGACAATCTCTTATTTTAAAATCAGTATTTGCTTTATTATTGTTTTTTATTCTTGATTTGATTACTAATAATTTAATTGTTTCTGAAATGATGATTGTTATTATATATGTTTTAATTATTATATTTTATGATTGCAATTATTTGAAAAAAATCAAGTTTAAATTAACTAAGTTTAATAAGAATAATATAATATTGTTGTTTAAAAATGGATTTTATGCTTTTGGCTTTTCTTTTTTAACTTTGTATATAATAAATGCTCAAAAATATATATTAGATACTTATGCATCAAATAGATTACAAACAATATTTGGTATAGTTATTATGCCTGCTACTATAATGATATTATTAGTACAATTTATTATTCAACCTTTTTTAATGAAGATGAAAGAGAGTTTAAAGAATAATAAGTATGATTTTAGAAGTTTAATTAATAAAATATCATTATATATATTTGTTGTTGGATTGTTTGTTTTGTTTGTAGCAATAATTATGGGTATTCCAGTGTTAAATATAGTTTATGGTTTAAAATTGAATGGGTATAAATTACATTTAATTATAATATTAATTGGTGCTGTGTTTTATGGAATAAGTATTAATTTTTCTACTGCATTAACTACAATGAGAAAAACATTTGTTCAATTAGTTATATTTTTAATAGTAAGTGTATTTACTTATATATTTTCTACAATTATGATTAATAGTTATAGTTTGTTAGGTGCTTCTATTTCCTATATGATGTCTATGCTTTTATTGCTTATTTTATATGTCATTATATTTAATGTATTAATTATAAAAGATGATGGTAAATAAAATGATTAAATTATCTGTAATAATTCCTGTTTATAATTGCGAAAATTATTTATCTAGATGTTTAGATAGTATTTTAAATCAAACATTTAATGATTATGAAGTTATTTGTATTAATGATGGATCTAATGATGGATCTTTAGAAATACTTAATAAATATTCTATGATTGATAAAAGAATAAAAGTATATAATCAGAAAAATATTGGTGTTGCGAAAACTAGAAATAAAGCAATAAAACTTGCAAAGGGTAAATATATAATGTTTATTGATAACGATGATTTTATTGATATAGATTATTTTGAAGTTAATATTAATGAGATTATTAAAAAGAAAATGGATATTGTTTTAAGTGGATATAGAAGAGTTGATTGTAATAATAAAATAATTAAGAGTTTAAAATTGGAAAATACTAAATGGAGTAGATTGATGATTATGGCTCCTTGGGCTAAGATATATAGAAAAGAATATATTGTTAAGAATAATATTATGTTTTTAGATAATGATATTGGTGAAGATGTATATTTTAATATGCAGGCTATGTTTTTAACTGATAAAATAGATATAATTGATTATATTGGATATAATTGGTTTTATAATAATGAGAGTGTTTCTAATACTAAACAAAAAAATTATAAAGTGGTTAATGTTGATTATTTATTAGATGAATTATATAGTGTTTTAGAAATAAATAATATTATTAAAGATAATTATGTAATAATAGAGATGTTTTTTATTAGATATTTAATATGGTTTTTAACTTTTTCTACTAAGGGAATGAAGTTTATAGATATTAGTTATGTTTATGATAAACTGTTTAATTGGTTAAAAGATAGATTCCCTAATTATAATAAGAATAAATTAATTGGTTTAAATAAACCAGTTGGGGAAGTTAGGATTGTTAGATATATTGATTTTATATTTATGAAAATGCATAAAATTAAGTTGGGTAAATTATTAATATATTTATATAGTGTTATATAATTTGTTATGGAGGTATATATGAGGTCTATTCATACGTTTGTTGTCTTAGCTTATAAAGAATCTTCTTTTTTAGAAGAATGTATTAAAAGTGTTTTAAATCAAGAATTAAAGACAGAAGTTGTTATTGCTACATCTACTCCTAATAGTTATATTGATGATTTAGCAAAAAAATATAATTTAAAAATAAAAGTTAATAATGGTAAAAAGGGTATTGGTGCAGATTTTGAGTTTGCTTTAGGATGTGTTAATAGTGAACTTGTTACAATAGTTCATCAGGATGATATATATGATTATAATTATGCATATGATGTTATTAATGCATATAAAAATAATAAAAAAAATAAGCCAATTATTGTGTTTACTGATTATTATGAAATAAAAGGTAAGGAATATAAAAAGGTTTATTCTAGTATAAATTTAAGAATAAAAAGATTTTTGTTGTTTCCTATTAGATTTCATATATTAGGAAAATATAAATTTTTTAAGAGATGGGTTATTAGATTTGGTAATGCTATAAGTTGTCCTGCTGTTACGTTTGTTAGTCATAATATAAAACATCCTGTATTTGATTTTAATTTAAAATGTAATGTTGATTGGGAAGCATGGGAAAGACTTTCTAAATTAGATGGAAGTTTTATATTTGTTAATAAAATAGATATGGGACATAGAATTTATAGTGAATCAACTACTAGTGATATTATCAGACAAAACATTAGAACTAAAGAAGATTATAAAGTATATTTGAGATTCTGGCCTAAATGGTTTGCATCTTTATTAACTAAGATTTATAAAAATAGTGAGAAATCTAATGAAAAAGATAAATAGTTTGATATTTTGTTATTATTATTATATAATGTTTTATATAGCTATGTTAAGGGTAGGTTGATAAGATGAAAAAATGCGATATTATTGTTCCTATATATAATGCTTTTGATTGTTTAGAACCTTGTATAAATTCTATTATTATGAATACTGATATGGTTTCAAATAGATTGATACTTATAGATGATTGTAGTTCTGATAAGAATGTATTACCTTTATTAAATACATTTTCTAAAAAGCATAAAAATATTATTTTATTAAAAAATAAAGATAATCAAGGATTTGTTAAAACTGTAAATATTGGTATGAAATATTCTGATAATGATGTTTTATTATTAAATTCTGATACAGAAGTTACCAAAGATTGGCTTTTAAAGATTCAAAAATGTGCATATTCAAGTAGTTCTATTGCGACAGTTACTCCTTTATCTAATAATGCTACGTTGGCAAGTGTTCCAAAATCTTTTATGCCTAATAATTTACCTGATGGATTAAGTCTTGATGAAATGGCTGATATTGTTGAAAAAGCATCATTTAATTATTATCCTGAGATTCCAACAGGCCATGGTTTTTGTTTGTTTATTAAAAGAGATGCTTTAGATAAAGTTGGTTATTTTGATGAGGAATCATATGGAAAAGGATATGGAGAAGAAAACGATTTTTGTTATAGATGTTTTGAGTATGGTTATAGACATGTTTTATGTGATAATACGTATATTTTACATAAAGAGTCCCAATCATTTAAAGAATCTAAAGAATTATTGATAAAACAAGGATTAGAAACATTAAGAGAAAAATATCCTATTTATGTTCCTAAACTTGAAAAGTGGGTTTTTGAAAATACAATCTCATGGATTGGTAATAATATATCTTTTAATATAATGCAAAAAAATGAAAAACCTAATATATTATTAGTCATTCATGATTGGAATGATATTAGTACTAATATTGGTGGAACATCTCTTCATGTATGGGATATAGTTAGATATAATAGAGATAAATATAATTTTCATATTTTATCTTTTGATGATAATCATTATAAAGTGTATTCATATTTTAATAATGGTGAGTTTTATGTAAATTATCATTATGTTGATTGTAATATGACTATTGTTAATTATTATAATAGTGATTATAGAAGAATTATTGAAGATATTATTGATAAATATAAAATATCATTTGTTCATATACATCATATTATTTCTCATTATTTTGATATAGTTGATGTTTTAAAAGAGAATAATATTAAGTATATTGTTTCATTACATGATTATTATTTTGTGTGTCCTTTAATTGTTAAAATGAAAAAGAATGGTATATATTGTGATAGACCAAGTGTAAAAGAATGTAATGAATGTTTATTAGAATCTTTTGAACAAAAAATTGATATTATTAGTTGGAGAGAAGAAACGATTAAAATTTTAAAAAATGCAGAAATTGTTATAACTCCGTCTATGTCTGCTAAAGAGGAAATTTTAAAAACAATTAAATTGGATAAAGATATTTGTGTTATTGAACATGGTATAGATATAAAGAAAAAAATTAGTAAAATAAAACTTGATGATGGAAAAAATGATATTGCATTTATTGGTGGTATTGGTATTAGTAAGGGTTCTAAATACTTGGAAGCATTTATAAAAAAGAAATTAATTAGAAATGGTAAAGTACATTTGTTTGGTAGTACATCATCTTTGGTAAGTAAATCTAATGGACATTTTGTAAATCATGGTAAATATAAAAGAGATGATCTTAATAATTTACTTGAGAAAAATAAGATTAAACTAATATGTTTGTTTTCTGTTTGGCCTGAGACGTATTCATATACTTTAAATGAGGCAATTGCATGTGGTATTCCAGTTGTATCTTTTGATTATGGTGCTATTGCAGAAAGAATAAAGAAGTATAATTTTGGATATATAATAGATAGTAAATTAAGTCCTAGAGAAGTTGCTCAGGTAATTGATAAAATATTAGTTGATAAAGAAGAATATAATAAAAAAGTTAAAGCAATTAATGATTATAAAATAATTACAACAAAGAAGATGAGTAAAAAATATGATGATATTTATTCTAAATATGCTAAGAATTTAGGTAAATTAGATTCTGATATTTCTAATATTATATATAATAATAGAAAATTGAAAATTGATGGTGAGAATTATCCTAATTATTCATGGGTTTTTGGTACTTTAAAATGGAGAATAATAGATAAGATAAAGATACCTAAGACTATAAAGAAATTGGTTAATAGAGGGGATGATTCTAATGAATAGTAAGAAACTAAAAAAATATTTGCCATTTATATGCTTTTTTGTTGTTACTTTTGTTATACATTTGTTGATACCTCATGGTACGTTAGATGATAAATATTTTGCTGATTTTGTAAATGGTAAATCTATTTTTGATGTTTTAACTCTTAGATATAAAATATGGACTTCTCGAGTTATTATAGAAACATGTTTCTATTTGTTTAATGGGAGGTTACCTCATTTTTTG
>CADCRC010000148.1 GCA_902803795.1 uncultured Erysipelotrichaceae bacterium
AGAAAATCAAAATATTAATGTTATTATAAATAAAGATAAAGAGAATAATTAATTACAATACTATAATCTTTTAATTATGGTATTTTTTGATATAATATATATGCGAGGCGATTATATGAATAAACCAGAAATGAAAGAAGAAAAGAAAAGAAATAAAGATATATTAGATGTAGTTGATTATAAATTAGACCCTTCATTAGTTAATAAATATAATGGAATGACATTTTTTATCAAAACATATGGATGTCAAATGAATGAACATGACACTGAAATATTAAGTGGATTATTATCACAAATGGGACTTATTGAAGTAAGAGATTATGAAAATAGTGATATTGTAATACTTAATACTTGTTCAATTAGAGAAAATGCTAACAATAAAGCATATGGAATGCTTGGTAGATTAAAACATATAAAAGAAGAAAACCCTAATTTAATAATTGGTATATGTGGATGTATGGCACAAGAAGAAAATGTAGTAAATGAAATAATTAGAAGACATAAATATGTGAATTTTATAATAGGTACACATAATATGCATGATTTGTGTAACATATTAGATAAATCAATTACATCAAAAAATCTAGAAATAGAAGTATTATCTAAAGCAGATAAACAAGTAGAAAATATGCCAGTAATTAGAAGTAATAATTTTAGTGCATATGTAAATATTATATATGGATGTGATAAATTCTGTACATATTGTATAGTACCTTATACAAGAGGAGAACAATATTCTAGAAAAAAAGAAGATATATTAAAAGAAGTAGATGAACTAGTAAAAGATGGATATAAAGAAATAATACTATTAGGACAAAATGTAAATGCATATGGTAAGGATTTATATAAAGATTATAATTTAGGAAACTTACTAGAAGATGTTGCAAAAAAGAATATACAAAGAATTCGCTTTTTAACAAGTCATCCATGGGATTTTACAGATAATATGATAGATATAATATCAAAATATAAAAATATTATGCCAAATATTCATTTACCAGTTCAATCTGGATCAAATAAAATATTAAAACTAATGGGTAGAAGATATAATATAGAAGAATATAAAAAATTATTTGATAAATTAAAAAATGCAAGAGAAAACATGACAATCTCAACAGACATAATAGTTGGATTTCCTCAAGAAAGTGAAGAAGATTTTAAAAATACACTTGATTTAGTTGATTATTGTAAATATGATAATGCTTTTACATTTATATATTCAGAAAGAAGTGGAACACCAGCATGTAAATTAAATGATAGTGTTCCTATGAATATAAGAGAAGAAAGACTTCAAAGATTAAATGAAAAAGTTAATAAATATTTTAAAGAAAATAATGATAAACTTGTCGGAAGTACACAAAAAGTATTAGTATATGGAAAATCTACAAAGGAAAATATGTATTATGGATATTCAGAAAATTATAAACTAATTAATTTTACATCAAAAAATATAATAAATGATGGAGATATAATAAATGTTAAAATAACTCATTCTAAAACATGGAGTTTAGACGGAGAAGAATGTGAATAATAAAGAAAAAATATTAAATAAAGTAGATGATATATCAGAATACATTAAAAGACAAGAAGAATATAAAAATATAATAAAAATAAAAGATAAAATGAAATCAAATAATAAAATAAATAATTATATAGATACAATAAAAAAACTTCAAAAAGAATATATTAAAACAAAAGATGAGAATATAAAAAAAGAATTAGATAAAAATATAAAAGAACTAAATGATATACCTTTATATAATGAATATAATAGGAATTTAGAAATAATAAATGAAAAAATAGAATATATAAATGATTATATAAATGAATTTTTTGATGATGTATTTAATTCTTAAATGTAAATTTTGACAATTTACTGTAAACTCAAAAAATAAATTAAAAAGTATATTTGTTAGTATATAAAGACCAAAAATCGAGTATAAAAAGTTTTTGGTTTTTTGTTGCAATTGCAACAGCAAATATTTTTTTTAAATGATAAGATTTAGTTACGCTGAATAGCAAGAGAGGTGATTTATGATAATAAGTGGGTTTGATAAATTAACATTAACTAACTATCCTGGCGTCGTTGCAGCAACCATATTTACCAATGGATGCAACTTCAAATGTCCCTATTGTCAAAATGGAAGTCTTGCTTTAGGAGTTGACCAAAATAGAGTTAATGAAGATGAAATATTAGATTATTTAGAAAAAAGAAAAAAGATGATTGATGGATTATGCATTAGTGGAGGAGAACCAACTATTCAAAAAGATTTAAAAGAATTTATAATAAAAGTAAAAAAGATAGGAACAAAGGTTAAACTAGATACAAATGGAACAAATCCAGAACTCATAAAAGACCTAATAGACAATGATTTACTTGACTATATTGCAATGGATATTAAGATGCCATTTTCTAAATATGATGATATATCAGGCGTTAAAGTAAAAATAGATAGACTAAAAGAAAGTATAAAAATAATAAATAATTCAAAAGTAGAACATGAATTTAGAACAACAATAATAAAAGAATTTCATACTATGAAAGATATTGAAGAAATAATAAGTTATATTGGAAAAAGTAATTATTATATTCAAAACTTCATAGATAGTGAAAATGTATTGATGGCTAATCTTCATGGATTTACAGATAATGAATTATTAGAAATAAATAAAGAATTAAATGAGAAATATACTAATTGCCATGTTCGTGGATTAAAAATATAGGAGGAGAAAATATGTATAGAGTAAGAAAAAGAAATAATAAAATAGTAGATTTTAAAATAGAAAAAATTCAAGATGCTATAATAAAAGCATTTGAAGCAGAAGATACAAAATATGATCAAGAAATAATTGATTTTATGGCATTAAAAGTTACAGCAGATTTTGCTGATAAAGTTCAAAATAATATAGTAAATGTTGAAGATATTCAAGATAGTGTAGAAAGAGTTTTATCAAAAGCAGGATATGTTGATGTAGCAAAAGCATACATTTTATATCGTAAATTACATGATAAAATGAGAAATATGAAATCTACAGTATTAGATTATAAAAATGTTGTTAATTCATATATTAATGTAACAGATTGGAGAGTAAAAGAAAATTCTACAGTAACATACTCAGTAGGTGGATTAATTCTATCAAATAGTGGAGCAATCACAGCAAACTATTGGTTATCAGAGGTATATGATGATGAAATAGGAGATGCACATAGAAATGCAGACATTCATATTCATGATTTATCAATGTTAACAGGATACTGTGCAGGTTGGAGTCTAAAACAATTAATAAAAGAAGGATTAGGTGGAATACCTGGAAAAATAACTTCTTCTCCAGCAAAACATCTTTCTACATTGTGCAATCAAATGGTAAATTTTCTAGGAATAATGCAAAATGAGTGGGCAGGAGCACAAGCATTTAGTTCATTTGATACATATTTAGCTCCATTTGTAAAAATAGATAATTTAGATTATTATCAAGTAAAACAATGCATTCAAAGTTTTGTATATGGTGTTAATACTCCTTCTCGTTGGGGAACACAAGCACCTTTTACTAATATCACATTAGATTGGACAGTACCAAATGATTTAGCTGAATTAAACGCAATCGTTGGTGGAGAAGAAATGAATTTCAAATACAAAGATTGTAAAAAAGAAATGGATATGATTAATAAAGCATTCATTGAAATATTTAATGAAGGAGATGCTGATGGAAGAGGATTCCAATATCCAATACCAACATATTCAATCACAAGAGATTTTGATTGGAATGAATCTGAAAATAATAAACTTTTATTTGAAATGGCAGCAAAATACGGAACTCCTTACTTTTCAAATTATATAAATAGTGATATGGAACCAAGTGATGTTAGATCAATGTGTTGTAGATTAAGACTTGATTTAAGAGAATTAAGAAAAAAATCAGGAGGATTCTTTGGTTCAGGTGAATCAACAGGATCTGTAGGTGTAGTAACAATTAACTTACCTAGAATTGCATATCTATCAAAAGATAAAGAAGAATTCTATGATAAATTAACTCATATGATGGATATCGCAGCAAGATCACTAAAAATAAAAAGAAATGTAATTACAAAATTATTAGATGAAGGATTATATCCTTATACAAAAAGATATTTAGGAACATTTAATAATCATTTTTCTACAATAGGACTTGTCGGAATGAATGAAGCATGCTTAAATGCAAGATGGTTAAAGAAAGATTTAACAGACCCAGAAGCAGATAAATTTGCTGAAGAAGTATTAAATTTCATGAGAGAAAAATTAAAAGATTATCAAGAAGAATATGGAGACTTATATAATTTGGAAGCAACACCTGCAGAATCAACATCATATCGTTTAGCAAAACATGATGTTGAACTTTATCCAAATATAATAACTGCTGCTCCAAATGGAGAAACACCATATTATACAAATAGTTCACATTTACCTGTAGGATTTACAGATGATATATTTAAAGCTTTAGATATTCAAGATGATTTACAAACTTTATATACAAGTGGTACAGTATTCCACACATTCTTAGGAGAAAGATTACCTGATTGGAAAGCAGCAGCAGAACTTGTTAGAAAAATTGCTGAAAATTATAAATTACCATACTTTACATTAAGCCCAACATATTCTGTTTGTCCAAATCATGGATATATTGTTGGTGAAGAAAAAGAATGTCCTATCTGTCATGAAAAAACAGAGGTATGGTCAAGAATTACTGGATATTATAGACCTGTTCAAAACTGGAATGATGGTAAAGTTGAAGAATATAAAATGAGAAAAGAATATGTTATTGGAAATTCTAAGATGGAATGTGATAATAAGGATGATAAAACAACAAAGCCTAAAACAACAAGGAAGACAACAAAAAAGACAGAAGAGAAAAAATCAACATTAAAAAAAGGAATATATTTATTTGGAACTAAAACTTGTCCAAATTGCAAAATGGCTAAAAAATTCTTAGAAGATGACGACATGAAATATACATTTATAGATGCTGAAGAAGAAAAAGATTTAACAAAGAACTATTCTATAAAGCAAGCTCCAACTTTATTAGTAATAGATGGAAAAGCAGAAGAGAAAATACAAAACGTATCAAATATAAGAAAATATATTCAAGGACATAAAAATGTTTGATGTAATAATAGTGGGTTCTGGTATTTCTGCAATGACCTCAGCTATATATTTAGCGAGATCATCAAAGAAAGTATTAATGCTTGAATGCGAACAAATAGGTGGAGCTATCGCATCATCTCCAAGAGTTGAAAATTATCCAGGTATAAAATCAATTACAGGAAGCAATTTAGCTTCTAATCTATATGAACAAATAGAAAACTTTGGAGTAGAATTTAAATTTGAAGAAGCATTAAACATAAAGAAAAATAAAGATTCATTTACAGTTAAAACCGATACTGATTCGTATAAATCAAAATTTGTAATAATCGCAACAGGAGCAAAATATAGAAGACTGGGTCTTGAAAATGAAGAAGATTTTGTAGGAAATGGCGAATCATTCTGTGTTGCATGTGATGGTGCATTCTATGATAATAAAACAGTAGCTGTAATAGGTGGAGGAAATAGTGCAATAGTAAATGCAATATCACTATCTGAAAATACTAAAAAATTATATATTATCCAAAATTTATCTAAACTAACAGGAGAAAAAAGCCAAGTTGAAAAACTAAAGAAAAAAGATAATGTTGAAATAATATATGATACTGTTGTAACTAAGCTAAATGGTGACGATGAATTAGAATCAATTGAAATAGAAAATAAAGATGGGAAAAAAGTACTAAAAGTAGATGGCATATTTGTTTCAATAGGACAATTGCCAAATAATGATTTAGCAAAAGATCTTATTGAATTAGATGATTACGGCTATATTAAAGTTGATAATAACTGTAAAACAAGTATAGATGGAATATATGCAATAGGTGATATAAGATCCAAAAAAATAAGACAGCTTACAACATCTACCGCAGATGGAACAATCGCAGCTATATCAATAATAAATGAATTAGATAAGTAAAAGAACATAACAATCAATATGTTCTTTTTATATAATTAATACTTTAAATATCTTACTGAAAAATTTAAAAACAAAATATTAATAAATTTAAATATAGATTTATTATTATCAATTTGATAAAATAATATTAAAGAAGTAAAATTAATAGGTATATAATGTAAGTAATCAATAAGGTAGGTGTTTATAATGAAAAAGTTTTTATTAATATTATGGGGATTTGTTGAATTTATAATAATAATTTGTGTATTTTTTACAATAACTTGTATACTATTTACTAATGATTATGGCTATACTCAATTTGGAAGTTATACATTTATAAATATTAACAAGAAAACTACAAAAAATTTAAAAAAATATAAAGAAAATGACTTATTAATAATTGAAAACAATAATATAAAGAAGGATGATACATTATATTATTATATTCCAAAAGCAAAATATTATAATGTAAATAGTGCAAAAGTAACAGATGTTTTAAAAGAGGGAACAGATAGTATATATACAGTAAAAGTAAAAGAAAATTTAGAATCTATAACAAGTAATAGAGTATTAGGAAACAAAATATCAACATATCATAATCTAGGAGGAATATTATATTTTTTAACATCAAAAACAGGCTTTATAATAGGAATAATTTTTCCAATAATAATTATGCTTATATATCAAATCTATAAATTATATATATCAACAAGATATGATGAAGAAGAATATGATGAAGATGAGGAAATAAAAAAGCTCAATAAAAGAAAAAAGTCTAAAAAATAAATCACAAAATGTAATAAGTTAATTACTAGACATATATTAGATAATTTGGTAGAATAAGTCAAGGAAGTGATTTTATGCCTATTTCAATATTTGGTAAACAGGAAATAGATTTGAATGAAGAAAAACAAATTAATCAAATGAAACTTTTAGCAATCGATATGATTGATAATGCAAAAAGCGGACATCCAGGTATAGTATTATCAAGTGGTGAAATTTTGTATCAACTTTATGCAAATCATTTAAGAATACTACCTAAGAATCCAACTTTTTTTAATCGAGATAGATTTGTTTTATCATGTGGTCATGCATCAAGTCTTTTATATTCATGTTTATTTATGGCAGGATATGATATTACATTAGATGATTTAAAAAAATTTAGACAAATAGACTCAATTACACCAGGACATCCAGAATTAAATGTAACACCAGGCGTTGATATGACAACAGGTCCACTAGGACAAGGAATCGCAACAAGTGTTGGTATGGCAATTGCAGAAAAATATTTACACGAAAAATTTAATCCAGTAGACTTTAATATTTATTGCCTAGTATCAGATGGAGACATGATGGAAGGAATATCATATGAAGCAATGAGTTTAGCTGGACATTTAAAACTTGATAATTTAATAGTTTTATATGATTCAAATAATATGTCATTAGATGGAAAACTTGGACTTAGTTATTCAGACAATATGGAATTAAGATGTAATGCTTCAAAATGGAAATACTATTGTGTTGAAGATATAACAACTTTAAATAGTGCAATAGAACAAGCAAAATCAATAAATCAACCGGTACTAATAGAAGTTAAAACAATACTTGGAAGAGGATCAAAATTAGAAAATACAAACACAGTACATGGAAAACCTTTAGAAAAAGATGATATATCACAATTAAAAGAAAAATTTGGATTAAGAGATGTTCCATTTTCTATATCACAAGATACAATTGAGCAATTTAGAGATAAAATTTACAATAGAGTAAAAGGAATAGAAGAGGAATTTAATACTAAAGTAAATAATTTAAAAGAAAAAGATAAAGAAATATTAAATAAAATAATAAATAAAGACTATAAATTAAATATAGATAATTTTATATATGATATGCCAAATGAAGAAAAAGAATCACCAAGAGATACATCATATAAGATAATTAATTATGCATCAGATAATAATATAAATATATTAGGAGGATCAGCAGATTTATTTAGCTCTTGCAAAAACTACATAGAAAATGGTGGAGTTTTTTATAAAGATGATTATACAGGAAAAAATATATATTTTGGTATAAGAGAACATTTAATGGGTGCAATTTTAAATGGAATTAGTCTATGTGGTCTAACATCATATGGTTCAACATTTTTATCATTTAGTGACTATATGGTAGAACCAATTAGATTATCTGCAATGATGAATTTAAAAACAATATATATATTTACACATGATTCTATATCAGTAGGTGAAGATGGACCTACTCATGAACCAATAGAACAATTATCAAAACTTAGAATAACTCCAAATGTTGATGTATTTAGACCATGTGATGTAAATGAAGTAATAGGATCATATAAAACAATACTTGAAAAAGAAAATGGTCCATCTGTATTATGCTTATCAAGAAATAAACTTCCAATACTTTCAACATCAAAAGCAAATGATGTAATTTATGGAGGATATACATTATTAGATTATCCATCAAACATAAGAGGAATTTTAATTTCTTCAGGTGAAGAAGTTCATTTAGCATTAGACGTAGCAAAAAAATTACAAGTAAAAGGAATCAATTTAAGAGTTGTTTCAATGCCAAATCTAAAAAGATTTTTAAATCAAGATGATGAATATATAGACAATGTTTTACCTGTAGAAATAAGAAAGATAGTAATAGAGGCAGGGGTAAAGGATTTATGGAATTGCTTAGTATATAATACTAAAAATATTATTTCTATAGATACTTTTGGTGCAAGCGGAAAAAAAGAGGATGTATACGAAAAATATGGATTTGATATAGAAACTCTTTCAGAAAAAATAGAAAAACTATTAAAATAGGAGGCAATTATGTTACATGATATATTATTAGTATTATTAGGTTTAGTAATAGGTGCGGTAATAGGATTCTTTGTATCTAGAAAGTTAATGACAAAATATATTAAAGAAAATCCACCAATTAATGAAGATATGATAAAAGCCCTAATGGCACAAATGGGAAGAAAACCTAACCAAAAACAAATAAATCAAATGATGAAAGCAATGCAAAAATATCAATAAGCATTGCTTTTTTATATAAAAAAAACTACAGAAATAATAATAATCCATAGTTTTAAGCTTGAATGTAATTAATTGGAATAGATAAATTAATATCTGTAGGCATTCTATTTAAATCTTCGATAGAAATATCACTATTATATTCAACATGTATAACATATTTTATACTATCATTTGCTTTTAATATATCTCCTTTTTTAGTAGGCTTTCCATTAAAATAAGTAACATATGATTTAATAAGATTACTTTCTTTATCAAGTTTAACAATAACAACATCCTCTAATTTAACATCCATATTACTATCATTAACTATATTAACATTAAATTCATAATATTCACCTGGTATTTTAAAATCCACATCAAAATATATATTATCTTTATATATTTTAATACTATTTGGTTTGATACTATGTTCATTAATTTTATAAGAACTATCATCATAATAAACATTAAGTTCATAAGTTTTTATTGAAAGAATCATAATAACAAGAATAATTAATAAAACAACAATTATAGAAAATATTTTCTTCATACCTATCCCTCTAAGTGTCATTTATTATAACATATCCTAATTAAAACTCAATATATAATAAAATATAAAACAGAAAATAAAAATGTAAAGTATATGTTAAAAATAACAAATACTTGATATTTTATTATATAATTATAATGGTGATAATATATGAGAATTAAAGAAAATATAAAAACAAACATATTTAGAGGATATGATATTAGAGGTATATATCCTACAGAACTTGATGAAGATACCTTTTATACAATAGGACTTGGATTTGGAACATACATTCAAAAACTTGGAACACATGAAGCAATAGTTGGACATGACAATAGATTATCCTCTAATTCATTATATGATGCATTAATTGAAGGAATTACACAAACAGGTGTAACCGTTATTAAAATAGGATTAGTCACAACACCAATGTTTTATTATGCACAAATATATTTAAAAAAATATGCTGGAATGATGGTTACAGCTTCACATAATCCAAAAGATGATAATGGCATTAAGTTTTCATTTGATGAAAAAGGAAATTGCAAAGGGCAAGAAATACAAGATTTTATGAAATTTATACAAGAAGGAAACTTTAAATATGCAAAAGGAAGAACAACAACATTTAATATAGAACCATTATATATCGAATTATTTAAAAATAATTTACATTTTGGACCAAGAAAACTAAATGTTGTAATAGATCCTGCAAATGGTACAACAAGTATTATTGCAGAAAAATTATATAAATTGTTTCCAATGAATTTAACAATAATAAACAAAGAAAGCGATGGAAATTTTCCAAATCATCATCCAGACCCATGTGTTGAAAGTAATATGCAACAATTAAAAGAAAAAGTATTAGAATTAAAAGCAGATATTGGAATTGGTTTTGATGGTGACGGAGATAGAGTAGGAGTTATAACAAACAAAGGGGAATTTTTACCAACTGATAAATACATGATTTTAATAATTAGAAATTTAATAAACAAAGTAGAAAATAAGACATTTTTATATGATGTAAAATGCTCTAAAAGTCTATCCGATGAAATAGAAAAACTAGGTGGAAAAGGAATATGCTATAGAACAGGTAATTCATATACAAAAGCAAAAGTAAGAGAAGATAACTTACCATTTGGTGGAGAATTATCAGGTCATGTTTATTTTAGAGATAAATGGCCAGGATTTGATAGTGGTTTATATGCAGGTTTAAGATTACTTGAAATAATGTCAAATAATAATAAAAACTTAGATGAAATGTTAGATGGAATAAACAAATATTATTCAACACCAGAAATAAAAATAGAATCAAAAGATAATATTAAATTTGAAGTTATAGAAAAAATAAAAAAATATGTTGAAAACAAAGGATACAAATACTTAGATATAGATGGTGTACGAGTAGAATTTGAAGATTCATGGGCATTAATTAGATGCTCAAATACAGGTCCTAATATAACATTAAGATTTGAAGCAAAAGACATGAAAAAATTAAAGGAATTAGAAAAAGAATATATAGATTTAGTAAATAAATATAATAAATAAGGTTGTGTTAATATGCGAATTAGTGATAATGAATTCGAAAAAGAAAAATTAATATATAAAAAAATCAACAAATTATTAAATGATACAATAGAAGATTTAAAAACAAGTGTAAATATAAAAGAAGAAGAAAACAAAGAATTCAAAAACCTTGTTTTTTCAAATCCAAGTGAAATGGATAATGCTGATATTGTATCATCAAAAATAATAATAGAATCAAAAGAGAATGAATTATTAAATAAACAAGAATATTATAGAAAATTAGTTAATTCAATAAATAAGCCTTATTTTGCTAGCATAATATTTGAAGATGAAGACAAAGAAATAATGAATATATATATTTCAATAACATACTTAAAAGATAAAAATCAAAATAATATTTTATATGATTGGAGAGCCCCAATCTGTTCTTTATTTTATGATTATGAAACTGGTCATGCATCTTATGAGGCTCCAGGTGGAATATTTGAGGGTGAATTAAAAAGAAAAAGACAATATAAAATAGTAGATAAAAAACTAATAGGAGTATTTGATAATTCAACTAATATAGAAGATGATGTACTTCAAGATGTTTTATTAGAAGATTCAACAGGCTCAATGAAAAATATAGTAAATACAATTGCTACAGAACAAAATAAAATAATAAGGAACGATGAATATAGAAATCTAATAGTTCAAGGTATTGCAGGATCAGGAAAATCAACAATTGCCCTTCATAGAATTGCATATCTTCTCTATAAAGAAAAAAATCTAACTTCAGATAATATATTAATATTCTCTCCAACAAATTTATTCTCAGATTATATAAAAGATGTATTACCATCACTTGGAGAAGAAAATACAAAAGCAACTACATTTACTCAATATCTCGAAAGTTTTATAAATGAATATGAAAGTATAGAATCATTTACAGCATTTATCGCAAGATATTATAGATATGAAGATAATAATATTGAATTAATTAAATATAAACAAAGTGATTTAATAATAGATGATTTAAATAATTATTTAATTGATATAGTAAACAATACACATTTTGAAGATAACTTTAAAGATTTATTAATAAATATAGATAAAGATGAATTAACTGAAATGATACAAGATAAATATTCAAAACTACCTTTATTTGAAAGAATAGATAATATGGCAGAAAAAATATGTGATAAATATTATAAAGGTAAAACAACTAAATTAAATTCAAACAAATCAAAATTGCTAAAATTATTAAATATAAAACAAGACTATAAACAAATATATAAAGATTTTTGGTTGTCAGACTATTGTGCATACCCATTAACATTAAAAGAGACAGATAAATTTATAAATAAAAAAGAATTAAATTATGAGGATGCACTCTTATTAGCTTATTTAAAAGGAAGTCTAGAAGGATTTATATATGATGCATCAATTAGATACATAGTAATAGACGAAGCACAAGACTATAACAAACTTCAATACATAATAATAAATAGAATATTTAAAAGAGCAAACATAACAATACTAGGAGATATCAATCAAAATATAAATCCATATTATCAATACACAAGTTTAAAAGATTTAGAAAATATATTTGAAGATGAATCATTATATATAGAATTAAATAAAACTTATAGATCATCTCCAGAAATAGTAGATTATACAAATAAAATATTAGGATTAAATCATATTAATGCTGTAAGAGATACAACAGAAAATGAAGTAAAAAGATTTAGAATAAAAGACATTGATGATCTAAAAAATCATTTAATAAAAGATACAACAGACCTAAATGTTAAATACAAAACAACAGCTATTATTTGTAAAGATTATATAGAATCAAAAAAAATATATGAAATAATAAAAGACTATATAGAGGTTAATTTAGTATTAGAAGAAAGTGATAAAATAAAAGAAGGAACTAAAATAATACCAGCATATATTTCAAAAGGATTAGAGTTTGATGGAGTAATAATATATAATGATAGGGCAAATACATATAGATTAAATGAAAAAAATTTACTATATGTTGCCGCAACACGTGCACAACATGAACTATATGTATATAATTAAAGGTAGAAAAAATGAAAAAAGAAACACTAATATCATTTTTGATTATGGTAATATGTATATCAATAGGATTATATATGTATATTCATAATAGAAATATAACAGATATATATAGACAAGAAGTAGATAGTAGGACAAGAAAAATATATAATAAAAATATAGAAATATATATAGATAGTTTTTCTAATAATTGTTCAGATAATAGTTCCTGTGATGAAAATGATAAAATAAAATTAAATATTTCAATTACTAAAAATAATAAAACAAAAAAAATAAAAATATATACAGATAAAAAGGAAACAAGAATAGATAAAAACTATAAAATAAGTGCAGAAATATATGATGGTAAAATAGCAATAATACTAAAATATAATTAAAATCAAGGAAAAAAATAATTCCTTGATTTTTAATTACTTAAATAAAAACTACTTTGATCTAGTTGCGATATATTCTTCTAAACAATAACCTGATTCTTTTATTTCTTTAGCAACATTTTTACCAACATATCTATAATGCCACGATTCATATATATAACCAGTATATTTTTCTTTATCTTTTGGAAATCTTAAAATAAAACCATATTTATAAGCATTTTTTTGCATCCATTCAAATTCTTTTGTATCTTCAAAATTAGTATAACTAAGCTTATCATTATAAACATCTACAGCTAATCCAGTTTGATGTTCTGAAAAACCAGCTCTACCAGAATACCTATCTGCAATATCAACACCATCTTTATTTTTATACATATTATATAAATCAACTTGATATTGATATGATCTATAAGAACTCATCGCAATAATTTTTAAATTATCTTTTAAAGCTTTTTTACTTAATTCTTCAAATGACTCCTTTGCTTCTTTTCTTAGTTTCATATCAGGTAAAGCATAATTAGAAGATATATTTTCCAAATCACTAGGTTCATAATCTTTAGATAAATAATTGTATTTATTAACAAGAATTAACAAACTATCAGTATCTTGAACCTCATTTGAGTTTTCATAATACTCATTATCTAAATCCATATTTACTTCTTTAATAACATCATATAAATTTAAATCTATATTATTATTCATATAATCAATATATCTATCTATCTTAGAATAATCAAAATAATCTATTTTTTTATTTATATAATTCAATTGCTTTAATTTATCATCTTGTTTATTATTAATAACTTCATTCTTATCTTTGTTTTCTATTTTATTATTATTTTTAGACTTTATCATAATTATCGCAATTATTATAATTATAATAATTGTGATTATAATTATAAATATTTTAATATTATTTTTTATTTTATATTTTTTCTTTCTTTTTTTTATCTTTCTTTTATTAATTTTATTCTTATTTTTTTTATTATGTGAACTATATCCATATCGCCTGCCATATAAATCAACTCTACTTGCCATAATCTCACCCTAACAATATTATATACCAAAAATTTTAATTTTACCAAAATTTCAAAAATGTGATATAATAAGGAAAAAAGGACGTGATATGATGAATGAATTAACTAAAATTAAAGGAATTGGTCCAAAATATGTTTCAGTATTAAATAAATTGGATATTTATTCTATAAATGATTTAGTTACACATTATCCTTTTAGATATGAATTTTTAAATAGAACTGATTTATCTAGCATAACTGAAGAAGATAAAGTAGTAATTGATGGTAAAATTGATTCTACTCCATTATCTAAAACAATAAGACAAGGACTAAATAGAATGAGTTTTAGATTAAATTGTGATTCTAAAATGGTTGGTATCACAATATTTAACAGAAATTTTTTAAAAAAACAATTAACAATAGGTACAAATATAATAGTTTTAGGAAAATATGTTAAAGAAAAAAATACAATTATCGCAACAGATATAAAAATAGGAATACTTCAAGGTGGAAGTAAAATTCTACCTGTTTATCATTGTACTAGTGGAATTACAAGTAAAAATTTAAATTCATTTATTAATATGACATTATTAGAATATGGAAATGAAATAATTGATTATATACCAGAAGAATTTCAAAAAAAATACAAATTAACAAATAAAAAAACATGTTTAAATATAGTTCATAATCCAACAACAAAAGAAAAATTAAAAGAAGCAATAGATAGATTAAAATATGAAGAATTATTTGAATTTATGTTTAAAATAAATTATTTAAAACTAAAACATAAAAATGAATTAACAGGATTAAATAGAAAAATAGATAAAGATAAAATAAATAAATTTATTTCAAATATTGGATTTGAATTAACACAAGATCAACAAAAAGCAATAGATGTCATAATAAACGATTTAGAAGCAAAACCAAGAATGAATAGATTACTTCAAGGTGATGTTGGAAGTGGTAAAACAATAGTTTCATTTGTAGCATTGTTTGCAAACTTCCTATCAGGATATCAAGGAGCAATGATGGCACCAACTGAAATTTTAGCTCAACAACATTTTGATAATTTAAAAGAATATTTAAAAAAATATGATATAAAAATACAATTATTAATAGGATCAATTAAATCAACAGAAAAGAAAAAAATATATCAGGAATTAGAAACAGGAAAAATAGACATAATTATAGGAACACATGCTCTAATACAAGATGATGTAAAATATTCAAATCTAGGACTTGTAATAACAGATGAACAGCATAGATTTGGAGTACATCAAAGAGCAAATTTACAAAATAAAGGATTTATGCCAGATGTATTATATATGTCAGCAACCCCAATACCAAGAACATATGCATTAACTTTATTTGGAGATATGGATGTAACTAACATAAGAGAAATACCAAAAGGAAGACAAAAAGTAGAAACAATTATAAAAGATAATAAACATATAAAGGATGTATTACAAATGATGTACAATGAATTATTAAATGGACATCAAATATATGTTATTGCACCCCTTGTTGAAGAAAACGAAAATACAGAACTTGTTAATGTATATCAACTAAAAGAAAAAATGATAACAGCCTTCAATAATAAATATGAAATTGATATAGTTCATGGAAAAATGAAATCAAAAGATAAAGAAAGAACAATGGCTGCATTTAAAATAGGGAATATAAAAATATTAATTTCTACCACAGTTGTAGAAGTTGGTGTTGATGTACCAAATGCCACATGTATAGTAATTTTTAATGCAGATAGATTCGGTTTATCAACACTTCACCAATTAAGAGGAAGAGTTGGTAGAGGAAATTCAAAATCAACATGTATATTAATTTCAGATAGTGATACAAAAAGACTTGAAATAATGCAAAACGAATATGATGGATTTAAAATAAGTGAAGAAGATTTTAAATTAAGAGGACACGGAGACTTATTTGGAACAAAGCAAAGTGGTGATATGACATTTAAAATAGCAGATGTTAAGCAAGACTATAATATATTAGAAAAAGCAAAAGAAGACTCATTAAAATATTTAGAAGATAAATCAAATCAAGAAGAAAATATTAAAAATATAATTATATCTTCAATAGAAAATGCGTAAAAGAACTGTAAAAAAGTTCTTTTTTTATTATTAAACTATTTAATTTATAAAATATTATGTTATCATAATATTTATGAAAGGTAGGAAATAATATGAATAATAATATTAATAATAATCAAAACAATGAAAATAATAATATAGTTCCAGAAATAAAAGATGAAACTATACCAACAACACAAGAAAATTTTCAAACTAATATAAATTCTGAACCACAAATTCAAGAAGAAACAAAACCAGTAGAAGTACCAGTTCAGGAAGATATTAAGCCAATTACACCACAAATTCAAGAAGAAATAAAACCAGTAGAATCAATTGATTCACAAGTAAATAGTATGCCACCACAACAAGAAATCACACCAAGTTATGAAGCAAAACATAATAATGAACAAATAATTAATAATTCAGAAACTCAGATACCACAACCACAAGTAAATACAAATGAACCTAATCTAGACAATCAAAATCAAATAAATCAACCAGATCAAAAAAACAATGATAAAAATCTTATACTTATAATAATTGTTTTAGTAGCAGTAATTGTAATTGTTGGAGGATTTATAGGTTTAAAATTATTAGGTAACAATACAAATAATAATAAAGAAAAAGAAGTTACTGAAAAAAAGGATAAAACAGAAAAAAATAAAAATGATCAACAAACACAAGAAATAAATACAGAAATAGATACAAATGAAAAAACAGTTCCAGTAGGAAATATTGATTTTACAATTCCAAATTATTTAGCACATGAAGTAAATGATGGAGTATTATATGTAGCCGATAGTAAAACTAATCCAACATATTTATTAGAAATTACTACAGGAGATGATACATATTCAACTTATATTACATATATAGAAGAAATTAAACAAGATTTTGTAAATGAAGGAATAATAGTAGGAGCATCAAAAGAAGTAACTGATGGAATAAGAAATTACTATCTAATGGAAGTAGAATATAAAAATAAAAGTGGAGTATTGGTAATAACACAAGGACCAGATGATCAAGCAATCATTTTAACAATTACAGCAGTAAGTGAAGAAGGATATAAAAATGGTATAGCAACTTTCAAGACTTTATTAGATACAGCAAAAAGATCATCAACAAGTTCATTTGCACCTGGAAAAAGCGAACAAATTAAAATTGAACTAAAAGATGGATCAAGTATCCAAATAAAAGATAGTATAAAACCAGATATAGAAATAACAGAATAGTAAAAATAAAAAAGTTTTTCAATATGATGTGAAAGACTTTTTTTAATTGTTAGATATTCTAAAAAAATTAATACTTGGATGATTAAAAAATCTAATATCAATATTATTTGTACCAATACCAGAAGATACATATAATCTAGTATTATCTAACTTATAGAAACTATTTAAATATTTAGTTTCTTTAGATATTATATTATTAATAATAGGTATATTAATCTCACCATTTAAATTATGACCAGATAAACTAAGTGAAATATTATAATTGACACGATCAATAATTTGTGGTTTATGTACAAACAAAATTGAAAATAAATTATCATCTTTTAAATTATTAAAAACATAATCAACATCTTGTTTATCATTAGAAGATAACCCAATTAACGCAATAGGATTTGAATTGCCATTATAAATATAATCTATATTATTATCCAAAATATTAAAGTAAGTTTTCGACATTATTAAATTAAATTCTTTACTATCTTCATCGCCAACAGAAGCATATTTTCCATATTTAGAATTTATTTTATTTAGTAAATCAATTATTTTATTTCGAACATCATCATTAATATC
>CADCRC010000149.1 GCA_902803795.1 uncultured Erysipelotrichaceae bacterium
CAAAGTTGAATTAGGAAGCTAAACTGTGGATGCCTGACACCGAACACTTGAAAAAGTCTCACGAAAACCCTTTCGTGAGACACTCATAAATTATATTTTTCTATGAAAAAAAGTTGTTATATATACTGATAAAGTACAAAAAAATTATTAATAGAAGTATTGATACTACAGATAAAACATATAGATTAGGAGGATGGAATCCAGATGGTGGATCAATGTCAAGATCTTTATATTTTAGTGGATATAATAGAGTTTATAATTATACTCCAACATTAAATTGTTCAAGAGATATTGACAAATTTACTGTAAGTAATTCAATAGGAAATGGGAAATTAACATATCCTGTAGGCTTACTAACTGCAGATGAAGTAATGTATCCAGGAGGAAGGGATAATTCTTCTAATTTGTCATTTTATTTATATATAATAATAGTAAGTATAACTATAATAATATATTTAAAATGGAAGAAAATTAATGTAAATTAAATATTTTATTCAACATTATACGTGATATAATTTTAATAGGTGATGATATGAAAAAATGTATAATCATAATTGTTTCGATATTACTTATCTTTCCAATATTTGTTAATGCAGAATCAAAATATCTATATGATGTTTTAAAAGATGAAGCAGAAAGTGGAGGCTTAGCAAAAGAATATACTGGAGAACATCATGATTCATTTACTGAAGAACCATCTAAAAAGATATATCATTGGTATGCAGAAAATGATGATGAAGGGAATCAAGTTATAGGGAAAAATAACTTGATATTTAGTGGTTTTTGTTGGCAAATATTAAGAACTACAGATACTGGTGGAGTGAAACTTTTATATAATGGGAAAGCAACATCTGATAATAAGTGTAATAATAGTGAAAGTAGAGTAGCATATTTATCTTATAATTTGTATATTAATAATTATACTTATAATTATAGTACAGATTATTCATATGATGATACAACTAATAAATTTACATTAACAGGTAATATTGAATCTATTAAATATAATAATAATTTTAATGATGTAAAAGATAAATATACTTGTCTTAATACTGGTAATGAATGTACTAGATTAATCCAAATAAAAAGAGAAAATATAGAACAACAAAAAGTACAAGTAATAGTATTAGAAATGTCTAGTTATTATAAAACTTCGATTGGTAATAGTTTTTACAATTATGATGAAAATGCATTTCATGGAACAGGTTATTTACATACTGATAAAAATATATCTCTAAATTCAAAATCATTAAGTGTACATGATCAATTATATGGAACAAATTATGTATATAAAAGTGGTTCTTATTATGTATCAACTTCAGTTAATTGGAATTCTAGTACTAAAAAATGGGAATTAGTAAATCCAACTTTAGTTAGTGGTACTAGTTATTATAATTTAAGAAATAAATATACATTTAATGATAGTACAACTACATCTGGTTCTGAAGTTAGCTATGTAATAAATGCAGATAGTAATTATTATAGATATGTAAAATTAAAAGAAGGAGAAGATATTACAAGTGCAAATTATACTTTATATTATGGTAATAGTTATGTAGATAATAATGATGGAACTTATACTATAAATAATCCTTCAACTGTAAAAAGATTTTCTTTACCAACTAATTATAATTCAATAAAACAAAAATATGTATGTATAAATGCTGTAGATAATACATGTAATGAGGTATGGTATGTAAGTGGTGTTAATGATATAAATGTTAGTTATGCAACATCTGCAAATAAATATAAATATGCAACAGACTATATATATGAAAATGGCACATATAGATTAAGCAATGATTCTGTATATTTTTGGAATGGTTATAATCAAGAAGAATTAAATACAATAAAAACACGTCATTATACGTGTCTAAATCTAACAGGAGAATGTAGTGAATTAGCATATGTATTTAGTACATCAAATGCTATAGCATATGTTTTACTTAAAAATAATGAACAAATAGAAGATGTATTTAATGATATGATGAATAGTAATGTAGAAGATTCATCAGTTAAAGTATTAGTTGACTATTGGTATGAACAAAACTTAATAAATAATAAAAATTATTTAGAAGATACAGTATTTTGTAATAATAGATCGTTAAAAGATAATTATACATGGACAAGAACAACTAATTCAAATGTTTATCCTGTTGTAGATGAAGATTTTGGAGAAGATTTATTAAAATGTCCTAGAGACTTCGATAGATTAAGTATAAATAATCCAAATGCTAAATTAAAATATCCAATAGCATTATTAACTAAACAAGAATTACAATTAGTTAATAATAAAATTCCAAATAAGAGTAGTAGTTCTTCTTGGTTGTTAACACCAGATTCGTATGGAACATATGTATGTCAAAAATTACTTTATGATAGTGGATATTTTAATTCTTGTAGTAATGTAATTAATACATATGACGTAAGACCAGTAGTATCATTAAAAAAAGGAGTGTCAATCGCAAGTGGAAATGGATCAATAGAAGATCCATATATATTAAATGATTTATATAATTCTATTAATGTTGAGATAGTAAATGAAACAGAAGATTTGACTGTAGAAATAAGTGACTTATCTCAAGTAGAAGAAGGAGAAACAGTTAATTTTAAAGTTACACCAATTAAAGGAAGGAAATTAACTAATATAAAAATAATAGACGAAGATAATAATGAAATAGAATATACAACTACAGATAATAAAAATTTTGTATTTACTATGCCATCATCAAATGTAACAATAATACCTTCATATGAAAGAGTCAAAAGTGCAGTTAATGTAGAAGATAATAAAAATACAAAAGAAATTGTAATAGAAGTAAATGATGCAACTGCTGTAGTATATGAAGATACAGTAAGATTTAAACTACAACCAGAAGAAGGATA
>CADCRC010000150.1 GCA_902803795.1 uncultured Erysipelotrichaceae bacterium
AGATTAATATTTTCAGAATCAGATTTTTTATCAGGACTTGTAGTAGATAGATATGATACAATATTAGTATCTCAAATAACATCACTTGGAATGGAAAGAATTAAAGAAAAAATTTATAAATTTTTATATGAAATATTAAATGAAGATGAACATATAATAGATGGAATATATGAAAGATGTGATGATGATATAAGAATTCTAGAAGGACTTAATAAATATAGTGGATTTTATAAACTAGAAAATGTAGATATACCAAATTATACTAATGTAATAATAAAAGAAAATAATATATTATATAATGTAGATTTTAAAGAAGGACAAAAAACAGGATTTTTTTTAGATCAAAAATATAATAGACTTGCAATACAATCAATTTCAAACAATAAAAAAGTTCTAGATTGCTTTACTCATACTGGCTCATTTGGATTGAATGCTATTAAAGGAAATGCTAAAAGTGTAACATCACTTGATATATCAGAAAGTGCAATAAATATGGCAAAGGAAAATGCTAAATTAAATAACTATGAAGATAGAATAAAATATGAAGTATGTGACGCATTTAGTTATTTAGAAAATATGCCAAATAATGAATATGATTTTATAATACTAGATCCTCCTGCATTTACAAAATCAAAAAAGAAAATACATAATGCATATGATGGATATAAAAGAATTAATTTTTTAGCAATGAAAAAACTTCCAAAAGGAGGATTTCTCGCAACATGTTCTTGTTCTCACTTTATGAGTAATGAAAACTTTAAAAAGATGTTAAATGATGCCGCAAGAGAAGCTAATGTAGAACTTAAACTGATAGAGCAAAGACAACAATCAAAAGATCATCCAATACTTTGGAATGTACCTGAAACAAATTATTTAAAATTTTATATATTTCAAATATGTTAGGTGAAAAATGATAAATAAATATTTAATAATAATAAATATTATATCATTTATTTTATTTGGAATAGATAAATATAATGCAATAAAACATAATTATAGAATAAGTGAAAAAACTTTATTTACAATATCAATATTAGGAGGAAGTATTGGAAGTATAATAGGAATGAAAGTATTTAGACATAAAACTAAAAAAAATTATTTTAAATATGGAATACCAATAGTATTAATTATACAATTATTCTTATTATATTATATAACATAAAATAAGGAGGTTACATGGAAGATATAGAAAATGATAAAAGAATACAAAAGTATTTATTTGAATTAGATAAAAAATTTAGAAAAACAAAATCTGAAAAACTAAGAATGTCATTATTAGATGATGTAGATATACTATTTAGTTTAATAAATGAAAATGATTTAGATTTAAAAATACCATATACATTAAAAGACTTAGAAAAATTTCAATATGATAATAGATTATATAATAAAAAACAAGACTTAATAGAAAACAACTATAATACTATGTTCAAAACTAATTATGAAATATCCTCATTATATCAAGATTTAGAATATAAATATGGATATAAAATATATGACAAAATAAAAAATAGTTTAACATTTGATGAATCAATTGAATTGGCAGAAAAGTTTTTTGAAAGTTATGATAAAGATATATATAAGTTTTTAGAATATTTAAAAGATAATAATTATATATATAAGTATCCAAAATCTATAAAAAATGATACAGACTATTCATACATATCTGGAGCAACCTATCCATTAAAATATATAGGACAATCATATATATTTGTAAGAGATACAAATGATATATCATGTGTTTCTACAATAATTCATGAAACAATTCATGCATATTTATTTACATTTGACTATAAAAATAGTTATGAAGAAAACTTAATAGAAGATATTAATAATTTATATGAAGTATATACAGAATTTATAGAAATACTTTTCCTAGAATATTTAAAAAAATCAGACTTTAGTCAAAAAGACATAGATACAACAGGCACAAATATAAACTATGTAATGATAAATCAATTAAAAGAATTTAATAAAATATTATCTAAAGATAAAAGACTTATTATAGATAATGAATCAGAATACAATTACTATAAATCAGTAGAAGTATATGTATATGGTAAGATACTCGCAAGACATTATTTATATGAATATTTTAAAAATCCAAATAAAACAAAAGATAATTTAACAAATTTATATATTGATTCCAAAAAATATGATAAGCATTATTTATTAAATAATTATGGCTTAAAAGAAAATAATTTAAAAAAACCAAAAGTATTATTAAAACATATGAAAGAAAATTATCACTATTAAAAAAGACCTATTATTATATTATAGTTTTACTATAAGATTTAATAAGTCTTTTAGCTTGTTTATGATTTAAAGTCTCATTTTTTTTCAAAGTTTTTTCATCTACATAAAACATTTCAATATTATTACCATTTTTAAACATATCTTTATAAGCTACTAAATAATCATATGCTTCAACAAAATCAGGTAATACCATATTATATTCTAAATTTACTAATCTATTAAAATAATTAATATAAAACTTAGAATCTTTTTTAAATGTTTTTGATATAGTTTCAATAACCTCTTTATCATTTACTACTTTTATATTACTTATACTCAATACATTTATATCACCAGTATAAAAATCAACATTATGATCAAATAACATAAATACCCCCTTAGATAAGAAAATATTATACATCAAAAATAAAAATTTGTAAACTAAAAAAAAATATGATATATTAATAATGTTAATTGCCTCGTAGCCAAGTGGTAAGGCAGTGCGCTCTGACCGCATCATGCATAAGTTCGAATCTTATCGAGGCAGCCAATAAGTAAAATAATCGTTTAAAATCAAACGATTTTTTATATATATTTTACAAGTATGGAGGAATAAATGAAATATTATCTTTTATATAACTTAGAAGAATTAACAAAAGAAAAATTATTAAGTGGATTCTTAAAAGATGATTATAAAATTATATACAATAATGAGAATATAATATTAGTAAAAAAAAATAGTGAAAAAATTATAGATGAGGAAACATATATAAAAATAGTAATTTCTATAATAAAAAAATATAAGATATTAAATAAAAGAGGGCATACTATTGATTTATCAAAAGCATTTGAATATGCTGAAAAGATAAAAGATAAAAAATATAATATATTATCTAATAAGTTTACTTTACTTGTAAGACAAGCAATAGTCCAAGAACTTATAAAATGGGGAGATTACGGAGAAAACAATTAAAAAAGAATCATTTATAAAGTGTCCAAAATAGGGTTCACTTCATTTAATGATTCTTTTATCTACCTAATCCAATTTTATCAATAACTTGATTATATTTTACTCTTGAAATATCAAATACTTTTTTATTTCCATTATCTAATATTTCATCTAATTCATTACTATTAATAATTTTGTTATATCTATTTTGTATTTCAATAATTTTTTCTATAACAATTTCAGCAACTTCTTTTTTAAAATTACCATAATTATAATCTTTAAATTTATTTGAAACCATTTCAATATTCATATTAGAAAAACAAGAATAGATTGTTATAAGATTTGAAATACCTGGTTTATTTACAGGATCATAATAAATTTTATTTTCAGAATCAGTTACCGCACTCATTATTTTTTTTCTAAT
>CADCRC010000151.1 GCA_902803795.1 uncultured Erysipelotrichaceae bacterium
AAATAATAATAAAAATTCAGAAGATGATAAAATAGTGGAAGATAGTTATAATGTTAAACAATGTAGTAATTGTGGGGTTAAAATTGGTAATGATGATGTATTTTGTTATAATTGTGGAAGGAAGCAGGTGTAGATAATATGGCTAGATTTAAAAATAAAAAAATTGATTTGTTATTTTCGTATGTTATGATTTTTATTGGTGTTATTTTAATAGCATTTGGTGTATCTAATTTTTTAGCAAAAAATAATGTTTTAGATGGTGGGGTTACTGGAGTTGGTATGATTATTACAAATTTTATACCAGTTCCATTAGCTATTGTTACATTTATTATTAATATACCATTTATGTATTTAGGATATAAAAACTTGGGATTACATTTCTTATTTAAAATGTTTTTCTCTATATTTGTTTTTTCAATATTTTTGACATTATTTAATGGAATAGAGCCTCTTACAAATGATTTATTACTTAGTGTTGTATTTGGAGGAGTTATTATAGGTGTTGGAGTAGGCCTTACTATTAACTTTGGAGGATGCAATGATGGGTTAGATTGTGCTTCTATTGTTATAAATAGAAAGACAGATATATCAGTTGGTAAGGTTACTTTGTTTTTTAATTGTATTATATTTATGATTAGTGGATTTTTATTTGGATTTGATAAGTGTTTTTATGCTATACTTAGATATTTTGTTACATTTAAAGCAATTGATTTTGTATCTGATATTATGCAAAATGCTAAAGCTGTATTAATTGTAACTGATGATGGTAAAGAAATATCTAATGATATATATAAATATCTTGGTAGAACTGTTACTAGAATTCAAGGTAGAGGACTATTAAGTGGTGATAAAGATGTTTTATATTGTGTTATATCTAGACTTGAAATCTATCAATTAAAAAAATTGATAGATGATAAATATAGTAATACATTTATTACTATTATTAATGTTGAGAATATATATGGTGAATTTGTTAAATCTAAAACATTAAAAGAAAAATTAGATTTTAATGAGTAGTTTATTGTCTAAAAATGTAAAATTATATTATTTATTTACATTTTTTGTATAAAATTTGATATATTAATTATGGTGATATTAAATGGAAGAGTTTGAAGATAGAGAAGTATATAAATTATATAGAAGTGTTGATGCTTTAATACATCCTGTTATTTCAAAAAAAAATATTTCTTTATATAAAATAATTTTAGATGAGAATATTTTACCTGTTAGAGTATTTTATCCTAAGAAGATGAGTGAAACTAAAGAGATAATTATTTATATGCATGGTGAGATAAGTGTTGTTGGTTCTGAAAATGAATATGGTAGTATTTTGAAGACTTTAGCATATGATTTAAATAAGATTATTGTTGCGATTGATTATAATACTTATTTAAATTATAAAGATATTGTTTTAAATTCTTATTCTACTATTAAATATTTATATGATGAGTTTAATAAGATTGGATATACTAATTTGATTTTATCTGGTGATTCTACTGGGGCTGGATTATTAATACATATTAATGATTTATTACGAAAAGATAAAATTTATTTTGATAAATCAATATTGTTTTATCCTACTATTACTGGTAAATATAATAAGAAATCTAAATATGAATCTATTTCTAAATATAGTCATTTAGATATGTTTACTATTAAAGCATTAGATAAATATTTTGGTAAGATTGATGAAGAAAGTTGTTTTGATGCTTCAAAAATAAAATATGATGGTAAATTATTATTATTTGTTGGTAAGGCTGATCCATTACGTGATGAGATTATTGATTTTTATAAAAATAATATTATTTCTTCTAAACTTGTACAATTGGATTTTTGTGGACATGGTTTTTTGATTGAAAAAGATTCTGAGTTAAGACAAGAAATATATAATGATATAAATAAATTCTTAAGTTAGGATGTGTGATTATGGAATATAAAAGTAAATCTAAAAAAGATATTGTAAAAATGCTTCTTAAAAATAATGAATTAGATACAAAAGATGAGGAAGAATTATTAGATTTATTAATTAATCAACCTATATCTATTGATGTAGATAAAATGGAAGAAGAAAAAATGACTAAAGGTGATAGGTTAGCTGATAAAATAAGTGAGGTTGCTGGATCATGGGGATTTATTATTTGCTTTAGTTTGTTTTTGATTGCTTGGATATTATTGAATTTAACTGGAATAATACAAATAGATAAATTTCCATTTATTTTATTAAATTTATTATTATCTTGTTTAGCTGCTTTACAGGCACCTGTTATAATGATGAGTCAAAATAGACAAGCACAGAAAGATTCTATTAGAAACAAGAATGATTATATGACTGATTTAAAAACAGAACTTATAATAGAGACTTTACATGAACATGTTATGGAAATATTGAAAAATGAAAGAAGAATATTGAAATTATTAGAGGAGGATTCGGCAGGAAATGAAACAGATGGAAAATTTGAAGAAAAAAAATAATAGAATTATTTTTACTTTTTTAATAATATGTGTTGTTGTGATAGTTATCGGTGGAGTTTTGATTTTTGTAGATAATAAAAGAGTTGAAAGAGAAAAAAAAGAAAAAGAGAATTCTACTTTAACAGATGATGAGAAAATAGCTAAATCTACTGGTAAGATTAGAAAGAAAAATTCTAAAATTATAGATGGTAATAATAGTGGTACTTTATATTGTGCTAGAGGTGGGGTTGCTCAAGGAGATTTAACTGTTACTATGAAATATATTGTTAATTATGTTGGTGATAATATAACTACTTACAATTCTATTGAAGGTGTTCAAATAGAAGATGGTAAAGATAATGATAGTAATCAAACATATTTAAGAGAGTATTATGATGCATATGATAGTATAAAAAATACTTATTCTGGAATAGATAATTATGATGTTAATTTGAATCATGATGGTAATATGGTAACTTTTGAAATATCAATTGATTATAATAAAGTTGATATAGATAAGATAATTAAAATTGAAGGTGAAGAAGATAATATATTTGTTGATGGTAAGGCTAGTGTTTCTAAGTGGATTGATTTAGCTTCTTCTGTTGGTACTGAATGCAAAGATAATGAGGAAGGATTAGTTTTAGAAGATAAAGTTAAAATAGATGATAATAAGAGTGAAGCATAATTACTTCAAGTAGTTTAAAGGATAAAACATTTCCCTCCGACGGAGAAGATGAAGGTTCGATTCCTTTCTTGAAGACCAAGTGAGGTGTTTATGAAGAATAAAATGGGTAAAAAAAATGGATATACTTTAATTGAATTGTTAGCTGTTATTGTTGTACTTGCTTTACTTAGTACTGTTGCTTTTGTAAGTATTTCAAAAGTAATGGGAACTGCTAAAGAAAGATATTATAT
>CADCRC010000152.1 GCA_902803795.1 uncultured Erysipelotrichaceae bacterium
ATTAGTATTTAATATGTTAGTTTTAGTAGGAACTATTAAAATGTCAGATAGAGTAGTAAGAGAAATGATGGGATTATAATATCTCGAAATATAGTAATATTCCGATCATTTAAGTCAGTAGAAAAAAATGAAATTATTATGATATAATGATAGCGTATGAGGAAGTGATTTTAATGAGATTAGTTGCTGCTAAATGCCCAAATTGTGGAGCAAATATTGATGTAGATAAAGATAGTGATACAACAAAATGTGAATTTTGTCACTCTAAAATAATTGTAGAAGATGCAATTGCAAAAGTTAAAATTGAAATTTCAGGTAATGTTGAAATAAAAAACTTACCAAAATATGAAAATTTAGTATCTTTAGCTGATCGTTATTACAACGAATTAATGTTAAGAGAAGCTAAAAGTGAATATAAAAAAGCATTAGAATTAGATCCCCACAATCCTAAGCTGATTTTTAGAGAAAAAATATGTAGAGCTTGCACAATGAGCTTTGGAAAAACTGATGAAAATTTAGTTGATGAAGCATTTAAAGAAATTCAAGAAAAAATCACTGATAAAGCAGAGTTGAGTGGATATGTAAAAGAATGTTCTAATGCAATGGCTTATATAATAAATAAAACTATTGAACATTATCAAACAAATAATTTAGATTATTCAGAAGTCTTAGATGTGCATTATAGAATATCAATGTGTGCAATTAATATTTGGTATTTTAAAAATTATGTTGACGAAAATGATAAAGAAACCAAATTGATGCTATTAGAACACTATATTTCAGCTTGTCACTTATTAACTCAAGATATGAGATATAAAATTCCTCGTTCTAGGAGTAAAGGTATTTATAAAGTTTCATATAAAGAGAAAAAACGTTATGTTGAAAATATGCATAAAGCAGAGGCAGAAAGAGATGCATTATTAAAAGGAAACAAGAATCTAGAGGATAAATCACATTTATATATTCCAAAAACAAATTATTTTTCTGGAGAAAAAGCCTACATTTATTTCATGATTCTATTTATTATAAATATAATAGTTGGTATTGTATTTATAAATTTACCAAGTATATGGGGAATTGTATTCTGTGGTGGCAATTTTATATATTTATGCAAACGATTAAAATATGCTAAAAATAATAGTTCTATAGCAAAAACTTCGAATGTTGTTGGAACTATTATTCTAGTATTTGCTATAGTTATTGGCTCTTCAAAATATGAACCTGCTCCTGAATATGCAAACAAGTGGAAAAATGATAATATGACAATTATTATAAATAAAAAAGAAGCAGCTTTAAAATTCACTAATAATGATACAATTATTTCTGGAAAATATAAATCTAGTTGTGATGAAAATAACAAGTGTAGAATCTCACTTGGAAATTATAGTTTTGAGTATAATAATAAATCTTTGTGTTATATTGAGAATGAACAATGCACTCAAAATTTAGAAATAACATCTGAAGAGGTAAATTTAGCTATAAAGAGCAAAACAGATATTTGTGAATCTGGAGAAACGGCAACATGTAATGAAAAAGGATATTTTGTTTGCAGTAACGGAGTTGAACACCCAGAAAATGTTTGTATCTTTGATGAAGAACAAAAAAATGATAAAAACACAGAACTAATTGTAAGTGCAATATTTGCATTTTGCTTATTGAGCTTTATTGAGTGGGCTACGAAAAGGAGGTAAAAAATGGGATTGCTTGAAAAACTATTTGGAAATAAAAATAGTAATGCTAATTATAATAATCAACCTTCTAATGTAGATGTACATATTGAAGAAGATTTGAGTAATAAAGAAAAATGCGAAAACTGTGGTTCATTGGTCGATAAAAATGTTAAGTATTGTTGGAAATGTGGAAATCCAATTAATGTTGAAATAGAAGAAAAATTAAATGAAGATGTAACAAAAGAAAAAGAAAAAATCGAAGAAAAAATTGAATATAAGTATCCTGATTTGGAATTGATTAAAGACGAAAAATTAAAAAAAGCTATAAAAGACATTCCTAATTCTGGGATATTAAATATTCCTATAGGATTAGATAAAGAAGGTAAATATGTTTATTATGATTTAACAAAAATGCCAAACCTTCTTATTGGTGGAACAGTTATGAGTGGTAAAACTAATATGATAAACTCTATATTGTTAAGCTTAATTAGTAAATATTCAACAGAAGAAATGCGATTAATTTTAGCAGATTCTAAAGGAGTCGATTATGCTTGTTATAATGGGGAACCACATCTGTTAACTCCTGTTATAAAAAATGTTAAGCAATTAGAAGATGTACTAAAAAATGAAATAAACGAAATGCAAAATAGATATTCTTTGTTAAGCACAGCAGAACTAAAAAAAATATCTGACTATAATAAATTAGATGATGTATCAAAAATACCATATCACTTAATCTTTATAGATGACTACACTGTTTTTGCAAATGGATATGAAAATGAATGTAATGCATGCATTGAAATGTTGGCAAAAAGTGGATGGAATGTTGGAATTCATTTGATAATTGTAGCAAATCATCCAACAGTTAATGTTTTAACAGCAATTTCACAATTAAATTTTCCTACACGTATTTCTTTTAGAGTGCCTAGTATTAAAGATTCTCGAATGGTTTTAGAATCCCCTGGGGCTGAAAAAATATCTGGAATTGGAAATGCTTTAATTAATTCTCCAATGGTTAGTAAATTAGAACAGATTCATGTTAATATTGTCGAAGATAGTGATATAGTCGCAATTATTAAAGATTTATCTTCAAAGAATAAATCAAATTATATTAATATTGTTTCTGAACCGAAACCAACTAATGTTTCTACAAAACACGGAGATTATGAAGAGCCACTTTATAATGAAATAGTAGAATTTGTTGTATCATGTGGAAAAGCGTCTGCATCCCTAATACAAAGAAGATTTAGAATGGGATATAACAGAGCAGCCCATGCAATGGATTTATTAGAGGCAAATGGAATAATTGGTCCATCCTCAGGGTCTGCGTTTAGAGAAGTACTAGTTAAAAAGGATTATTAATATATGAGAGAAAAATATTTAAATAATAACCCAGAGTTTGCATATAAATTATTTTCAACAGTTGGACTTGGGAATGGAGAAATGTCTAGTTATGAACAACAATTATGTGAAGAAATATGGGAAGAATGTAATAAAGTAAGATCGGAAGTATTAGTGAAGTGTGTTCAAATTTGTGGAACCATTGATACTCCTTTGTCAAGGTATGTTAGAGCTAAAGCTTGGTCATGGAATATTGTTTGTTATTCTAATAATGCGATTAGTGCAATCATTGACTATCTAAATCATGATTTATATGAAGAAGCATTTAAAGATAATTTATTATTTGAGAGCTATCAAATGAGAAAAAATCATCATCTATTTAATATGTACTTGGATTTGGCTAAAGCATATGAAGGAGCAAAAGACTTTGAAAAAGCTATAGAAATATACAATGAATCAAAAAGATTTATGATAAGTCAAATTCCATATGTTAAAATTGCTAACAGACTAAGAATAATGAAAAGATACGACGAAGCATTAGAAGAATTAGAGACCGCAAAGAAAAGTAAATACGCTATGTATCCAAGAATTAATGAGTCTAGTATTAATTGTATTGATTTGAATGTAATTGATAGATATTATAAAGAGGTATTAGATTTCAAAAATAGACATTCAAAATAATCGGAAGATTAAGATATTGCGATAATTAATAACAATAGAACAGTATTCAACTGTTCTTTTTTATGGAGGTAAAAATGGAGAAAATAAAGGGGTTGTTAATTAAGCCATATGAATTACCTGAAGAAAT
>CADCRC010000153.1 GCA_902803795.1 uncultured Erysipelotrichaceae bacterium
AAAATATTTAACAAAGTAATGCTATTTTCAACAGCAGAAATAAAAAAATTTCAAACAAGTAGTTTAATTACAAGAACAACAAATGATGTAACACAAATGGAAATGCTTATAGCATTTGGAATGCAAATGCTTATTAAAGCACCAATTATGGCAATATGGGCAATAACTAAAATATTAAATAAGAGTTTAGAATTAAGTATACTAACTGGTATTTGTGTAATAGTTTTACTTATAACAATATTTATAATTATGTTTAATGTCCTACCAAGATTTAAAATAATACAAAAATTGGTAGATAAAATAAATGGACTAACAAGAGAAAATTTAACAGGTGTTAGAGTAATTAGAGCATTTAATGCAGAAGAATATCAAAAAGATAAATTTAAAGAAACAAATGCAAATTTAACCAATAACCAATTATTTACACAAAAAGCATTTTCATTTATGAATCCAATGATGAACTTAGTTATGCATTCACTATCACTAGGAATATATTTTATAGGAGCTATTTTAATAGAAAACGCAGGAATGTATGATAAGATTCAAACATTTAGTAATATAGTAGTATTTACAAGTTATGGAATGCAAGTAATTATGTCATTTCTAATGCTTGCGATGATATTTATGATTATTCCAAGAGCACAAATTTCAGCAAACCGTATTAATGAGATATTAGACGAAAAATTATCTATTATAGAAGGAAACTATAATGAAAAAGCAAAAATAGATGGAGAAGTTGAATTTAAAGATGTATCATTTAAATATCCTGATGCTGATGAGTATTTAATTAAAAACATTTCATTTAAAGTAAAAAAAGGAGAAACAATAGCATTTATTGGATCAACTGGTAGTGGAAAATCAACACTTATTAATTTGGTGCCAAGATTTTATGATGTAACAGATGGAAAAGTTCTAGTTGATGGAGTAGACGTAAGAGATTATAAATTATCAGACTTGCATGATAAAATAGGATATATTTCTCAAAAAGCATTTATGTTTGATGCCTCAATAAAAGACAATATTAAATATGGAAAAAGTTCAAAAAAAATAACAGATAAAAAAGTAAAAGAAGCAATAAAAATTGCACAAGCAGAAGAATTTGTATCAAGACTAGAAGATGGCATTAATTCTCATATTGCAAGAGGAGGAACAAATATATCTGGAGGACAAAAGCAAAGATTATCTATAGCAAGAGCAATTGCAAAAGACCCAGAAATATATATATTTGATGATTCTTTCTCAGCACTTGATTTTAAAACAGACTTAAAATTAAGACAAGAACTAAAAAAATATACAAAGGATGCAATAGTTATGATAGTAGCTCAAAGAATAGGAACTATAATGAATTCTGATAAAATAGTTGTGCTTGAAGATGGAAATTGTGTAGGAATTGGAACTCATAAACAATTACTAGAAAATTGTGATGTATATAAAGAAATTGCTCTATCACAATTAAGCAAGGAGGAATTAGAAAATGCATAGAGGAAGAATAAGCAACGATAAACCAAAAGATTTTCTAAAAGCGATAAAACGATTATTTAGTAGTTTTAAAAGATGGCATCCTATAATCATCTTAGCACTCTTTTTAGCAATGATAAGTTCAATATTTGCTTTGATTGCTCCAAACAAACTTTCTGATATAGCAAACATCATAACAGATGGATTATCTCCTAATACAAAAATCTTTGAAGAAATAACAACAAAAATATCATATAATTTTATAAATCAAGAAACACTAATGAAAAACATTCAAAATATTATGATAAATGAAAAAATTTCACAAGAAGATAAAATAAAATTTCAAGAAACAATGCAAAATATCCCATCATTAAAAGATGAAGAAAAATATAAAGTATTTATTAATATGCCAGACTCTATTTTATTAGAATTGTTGGATGAAATAAAAGTAAATAATATAAAAATATCAAGTGAAGATCAATTAAAAACTTTAAAAATAGTAAGAAATATTAAACCTAATAATCAAAAATCCACATTAAAAGCAATGGATAAATTACCTAAAAAAGTATATAATTTAATTGAACCTAAAATGAATATGAACAAGATAAAAAACATATCGCTATTTTTAGGCATAATATATATAATTAGTTCAGTATTTAATTATATAGAAAATATCTCATTAGCTGTTGTTGCTAATAGATTTGCTGAAGAAATGAGAAATAATATTACAGATAAAATAAATAAATTACCATTAAAATATTTTGATAATCATGAAATAGGCGATATATTATCTAGAATTACAAACGATGTTGATTTAATGAGTCAAACATTAAATGATAGTTTATCAACACTGGTTAGTGCACTAACATTATTTATTGGAAGTTTAATAATGATGTTTTATACAAACTGGATAATGGCAATCACTGCAATACTTTCATCATTTATTGGATTTATATTAATGGGTGTAATAATGAGTAAATCTCAAAAATACTTCAATAAGAGACAAGAAGAACTTGGAAAATTAAACGGACATATTGAAGAAATATACTCAGGACATATAGTAGTTCAAGCATATAATGGTCAAGAAAGTGCAATAGATGAATTTGATGAATTAAACAAAAATTTATTTACATGTAACCAAAGAAGTCAATTTCTATCTGGACTTATGCCATCACTAATGGGATTTATAGGAAACTTTGGATATGTTATGGTATGCATTGTTGGAGCACTACTCGTAATGAATGGTACGATATCATTTGGTGTTATTGTAGCATTTATGATTTATATTAGAATGTTTACATCACCACTATCTCAAATAGCACAAGCAACAACAAGACTTCAATCAACAGCAGCCGCAAGCGAACGTGTATTTGAGTTCATTGATGAAGAAGAAATGAATGATGATAAAGACAAAAAAAGAACACTTATTCCAACAGATGTAACAGGAAACATAGAATTTAAACATGTTAAATTTGGTTATGATGAAAATAAAAATATAATAAAAGACTTTAGTGCTCATGCAACATCAGGACAAAAAATTGCACTTGTAGGTCCAACTGGAGCAGGCAAAACAACAATGGTTAATCTATTAATGAAATTCTATGAAATAAATGATGGACAAATAATAATAGATGGAGTAGACATAAAAGAATTATCAAGAAATAACGTACATAAATTATTTACAATGGTACTTCAAGATACATGGTTATTTGAAGGAACAATAAGAGATAACATAAAATTCAATAGAGAAAATATTACAGATAAACAAATATGGGATGCTCTAAAAGCAGTTGGAGTTAAACATTTTATAGAAACACTTCCAGGAGGATTAGATGCTAAAATAGATGATTCTGATTCAATATCAAGTGGACAAAAACAACTTCTAACAATCGCAAGAGGAATGATAGAAGATGCACCATTCTTAATTTTAGATGAAGCAACATCAAACGTTGATACAAGAACAGAAGAATTAGTACAAAAAGCAATGGATAAAATATCAGAAGGAAAAACTAGTTTCATAATAGCTCATAGATTATCAACAATTAAAAATGCAAATTTAATACTAGTTTTAAATCAAGGTGACATTATAGAAAAAGGAACTCATGAAGAATTAATGAAGAAAAAAGGATTTTATGCAGATTTATATAATTCACAATTTAAAAAGGAAACAATAGAAGTTAAAGATTTATAAAAACAAAGTAAAAAAACTACTTTGTTTTTAAATAATAATAAAATTAGTCAAAAGTCAATAATCGTGATATAATATGTATCTAATTAAAGGGGATTATAATATGCTAAAAGATGAAATTAAAATATGTGAATTAATGACTGGAG
>CADCRC010000154.1 GCA_902803795.1 uncultured Erysipelotrichaceae bacterium
AATATACATTTTGTTCCAACAAGTTATACTGAATCTAATGGAAGTGTTGCTGGTACTGTATCTTTTACAAATAATAATACTAAATTAACATTTAATAATACTTTATCTATTCCAGGAGACTTTTATGAGTTTACAATTGATGTAATAAATGATGGTGGAATAGATGGAATGTTAGATGTTACTCCAACACTTTCTATAGTTGATAATAAAGGAACTAGTGATACATCAGATGATGTTTCATATACAAATACAAATATAATAACATCATCTATTACATATTCAGATGGAACACCTCTAAATCAATATGATGAATTAAAAGTTGGTGATACTTTAACTTATAAAATAAGAATAGAATTCAAAAAAAATATAGAAAATACTGATTTACAAAACTTACCATTACATCTAAAATGTAATTTAAATCCAATATACATACAAGCAGATAGTAATGCAAAAGAAGTTACTAATCTTAAAACAGGTTGTTATATACCTGAAACTGAATCAAGTGGTGATTTAGGTACAATAATAGCTAATTCAAATACATTAAATAGAGTAATTCAAGATTTAACGCAGGGTAGTGATAGTTCAATTGATTTCAAACAAGCAGCATTTGAGACAAATACAAATGGAGTATATACTAGGGCAACTACTACAAATGACAAATATCCAATATATTATTTTAGAGGAAATGTTACAAATAATAATGTAATATTTAATAACTTTTGTTGGAAGATAGTTAGAACAACAGAATATGGTGGAGTTAAAATGATATATAACGGAGTTCCCACAAATGGAGTTTGTCCTTCAACAGGAGATCCAAATACTTCTATAGGTATAAGCGCATTTAATTCAAGTTATAACAATCCAAAATACGTAGGATATATGTATAAAACAACAAATGAAAATGATACAAATTCAACAATAAAAATATATATAGATAATTGGTATCAAAATAATTTTTTGGGCAAACCAGCAGAATCTAAATTAGATAATACAGTAACATTTTGTAATGATAGAGATGAAACTACTGCTTATGGATATATGAAAATTGGAGCAAATCTTCAAAAAAAGACAATAGAAGAATTAAAAGAGTCAATGGGTGAACAATACGGCATTGTTTATAATAGCGTTGAAATTGGAGAATGGATTGGATATTGTTCGTTTTATAGAGCTAGTGCTGGTCAACCAAGTATAGAATGTACAAATACTTCAGATAATTTTGGAACAAATGGACATGGAAATAGTAAATTAACATATCCAATAGGATTATTAACTTCAGATGAAGTGATGTTAGCTGGAAATAATGTAGAGCTGGATAATTCAAGTACTTATAATACGACATATTATTTATATAATAGTAGTAAATTCTTTCTTAGTTCTCCTATTGAATTCAAAAGCAATGGTGTTGCTATTATGAATAATGTGGATTTTGGTTATTCTCTTTCACAATATTACACGGTTACTGCACTTTTTGGTGTTCGTCCTGTCATTTCCATAAAATTTAATACAAGTATAGAATCAGGAAATGGAACAACAAGTTCACCATACATAATAAGTTAAAATAATTATATTAAAAAAGGAGCATAAAATGAAAGGAAAAGATAAAAATACTAACAATTTTTTAGCAACCATATTACTATTTGTAGTATTCCTATCACAAGGTTATGCTCTTTTAGGGCAGAAGTTAAATACAACAGGTGTAACTAATTTTGATAACACATCTTGGAGTATACATTTTGTAGGAAGTCCTACAGATAGTTTTAGTGAGGCAAGTGGAAGTGTAGTTGGAACTCATTCCTATAGTTCAGATTATACTAGTTTAAGTTTTAGTGATAGTTTATCTATTCCAGGAGATTTTTATGAATTTACTGTTGATATAACAAATGATGGTGGAATAGATGGAATGTTAGAAAATGTTCCAACACTTTCAATTGTAGATAATAAAGGAACTAGTGATACATCAGATGATGTTTCATATACTAATACAAATATAATAACATCATCTATTACATATTCAGATGGAACACCTCTAAATCAATATGATGAATTAAATCAAGGAGATATATTAACTTATAAAATAAAAATAGAATTCAAAAAA
>CADCRC010000155.1 GCA_902803795.1 uncultured Erysipelotrichaceae bacterium
AATAGCACAACAAATTCAAAATAGATCCTCATTTAGAATGGCACAAAAGAAAGCTATTAGAAATGCAAGAAAAGCAGGAGCTAAAGGTATAAAAACTTTAGTATCTGGACGTTTAGGTGGAGCAGATATGGCAAGAGGTGAAGGATATAAAGAAGGAGTTATTCCTCTACATACACTAAGAGCTGATATTGACTATGGAACTGCAGAAGCCGATACTACTTTTGGAAAAATTGGAGTAAAAGTTTGGATTTATAAAGGTGAAATATTAGATAAAAAGGCAAAAGGAGGTAATTAATATGTTGATACCGTCAAGAACAAAATATCGTCGTGTTCATAGATTACCTTATGAAGGTCATACAAAAGGAAACAAAGAATTACACTTTGGAACATATGGTTTGATGGCAACAAAAGGTGCATGGATTACAGCAAATCAAATCGAAGCTGCTAGAGTTGCTATGACTAGATATATGAAACGTGGTGGAAAAGTTTGGATAAATATATTTCCACATATGCCTTTAACAAAAAAACCAATTGGTACTAGACAAGGTAAAGGTAAAGGAAATGTTGAAGAGTGGGTTGCAGTAGTAAAAAAAGGAAAAATAATGTTTGAAATTGCTGATGTTGATGAAGCAACTGCAAGAGAAGCATTAAGACTTGCATCTCATAAATTACCAATCACAACAAAGTTTGTAATGAAAGAAATGAGTGGTGATTCAAATGAAAATTAATGAGATTAGAGAATTATCAAATGAAGAAATCAACAAGAAGATTGTTGAAACAAAAGAGGAATTATTTAATTTAAGATTTGCACAAGCAAATGGAAAATTAGAAAAACCACATAGAATAAGAGAATTAAGACATACAGTAGCAAGATTAAAAACTGTATTAAGAGAAAGAGAAAATAATTAGGAGAATAGATATGGAAAAGAAAGTAAAACGTGAATTAGTTGGTAGAGTTGTTAGTAGTATAAATGACAAAACTATTACAGTTTTAGTAGAAACATATAAAAATCATCCTCTTTACCATAAAAGAGTTAAATCTTCTAAAAAATATGCAGTACATGATGCTCAAAATCAAGCAAAAGTTGGAGATATAGTTCGTATAGTTGAAACTAGACCATTATCTAAAACTAAACATTTTTATTTAAAAGAAATAGTTAAAGAAGCAGTAATTGTTTAATTGCTCTAGCAAGGAGGAGGAAAAAAGTATGATACAACAGGAAACAAGAATGAAAGTTGCAGACAATACTGGTGCCAAAGAACTTTTAGTAATAAGAGTTATGGGAGGTAGCCATGTTAAGTTTGGTAATGTTGGAGACGTTGTTGTAGGCACAGTAAAAAGTGCAATTCCATCATCTCAAATGCCTAAAGGTAAAGTAGTAAAAGCTGTTATCGTTAGAAGTGTAAAAGGTGTTCGTAGAAAAGATGGAAGTTTAATAAAATTTGATGATAATGCATGCGTAATAATACGTGATGATAAGAGTCCAGTAGGTACAAGAATTTTTGGACCAGTTGCTAGAGAATTACGTGAAAAAGGTTATTCAAAAATAGTTTCTTTAGCAAAAGAAGTACTATAATAAGGAGGAATCAAGATGAGATTAAAAGTTGGAGATGAAGTTATAGTAATTGCTGGAAGTAATAAAGGATCAAAAGGAAAGATAACAAAAACATTAAGAAAAGAAAATAAAGTTATTGTTGAAGGTGTTAATATAGTACATAAACATCAAAAACCAACAGGTAATAATGCTGGTGGAATTGTTGATGTTGCAGCACCAATTAATGCATCTAATGTTATGATTTATGATTCAAAAACAAAAAAACCTACTAGATTAGGAATAAAAGTTGACGAAAAAACAGGTAAAAAAGTAAGAATCTGCAAAAAGTCAAACGAGAAGTTAAAGTAATGAGGGGAGGACAAAATGAGTCGCCTAAAAGAAAAATATAAAAATGAAGTAGCACCAAAACTACAAGAAAAATATAAATATAAATCTGTTATGCAAACTCCAAAAATAGAAAAGATTGTTATTAATATTGGAGTAGGTGATGCAACACAAAATTCTAAGTTATTAGAAGGTGCAGTGGCAGACCTAACAAAAATAACAGGACAAAAACCAGTTGTGACAAAAGCTCGCAAATCAATTGCTGGATTTAAAGTAAGAGAAGGACAATCAATCGGATGTAAAGTTACTCTAAGAGGAGAAAACATGTATGTATTCTTAGATAAACTTATTTCTATTGCACTTCCTAGAGTTAGAGATTTTAGAGGTATAAATCCAAAAGCATTTGATGGAAGAGGAAATTATACACTAGGAATCAAAGAACAATTAATCTTTTCAGAAATTGAATATGATGATATTGTTAAAGTTCGTGGAATGGATATTGTTTTTGTAACAACTACAAAAAATCAAGAGGAAGCATATGATTTATTATCATATCTAGGACTTCCATTTAGAGCTTAAGATAAGGAGAGTATTTATGGCAAAGAAAAGTATGATAGTTAAAGCAAATCGTCCTAAAAAATTTAAAGTTCGTGAATATTCAAGATGTTCACGTTGTGGACGTCCTCATGCAGTATTAAGCAAATTTGGAATATGTCGTATTTGCTTTCGTGAATTAGCTTACAAAGGACAAATACCTGGCGTTAAAAAGTCAAGTTGGTAGAATAGGAGGAATAATAATGGCACAAGTAACAGATACAATAGCAGATATGTTAACAAGAATACGTAATGCAAATCAAATGTACTATAAAGAAGTAGAAGTTCCAGCATCTAATACTAAACTTGCAATTGCTAAAATATTGAAAGATGAAGGATTTATAGAAGATTATAAATTATCTAAAGACGATGTACAAGGAAAAATAATTCTTACTTTAAAATACAGTAAAAAGAAGCAAAGAGTTATAACAGGACTAAAAAGAATATCTAAACCAGGACTAAGAGTTTATGCAAAATCAGCAGAAATTCCAAAAGTATTAAATGGATTAGGTATTGCAATAATTTCAACATCTAAAGGAATTATGACTGATAAAGAAGCAAGAAATCAAAAACTTGGTGGAGAGGTATTAGCTTACATTTGGTAGGCTAGGAGGCATATTATGAGTCGTATAGGTAAAAGAATAATTACAATTCCAGAAAAAGTTGAAGTTAAAGAAGAAGATGAATTTATAATAGTAACAGGTCCAAAAGGTACATTAAAACAAAAAAAATTAAATGGAATTTCTATGAAAATAGAAGATAACAATCTATATCTTGAAAGAGATTGTGAAGAAAATAAAGCTTTACACGGAACACTAAATTCACTATTAGAAAATATGATCAAAGGAGTAACAGATAGTTTCTCAAAATCATTAGAAATAGTAGGAGTTGGTTATAGATTTAATGTTCAAGGAAAAAAACTAATAATAAATGCTGGTTATTCACATCCAGTTGAAATGCAAATTCCAGAAGGAGTTGAAGTAAAAATTATTAGTAATACTGAAATAGAAGTAATTTCAATTAATAAACAACAAGTTGGTGAGTTTGCTGCTAATATTAGAAAAGTTAGACCACCTGAACCATATAAAGGTAAAGGAATTAAATACAAAGATGAACATATCCGTCGTAAAGAAGGAAAGAAAGCTGCATAAAAGGGAGGCAAATTATGATAAAAAAAGAATCTAGAAATGAAAATAGAAAATATCGTCATTTAAGAATTAGAAAAAAAATTTCTGGAACAGCTGAAGTTCCAAGATTATGTGTATTTAGATCTAATTCACAAATTTATGCACAAATAATTGATGATAAAAATAGAACTACACTAGCATCTGCCTCATCACTTGATAAAGATTTAAAAATAAAAAATGGTGGTAATATAGAAGCAGCTAAAATAGTAGGAAAATCTATTGCTGAAAAAGCAAAGAAAGAAAAAATAGAAGAAGTAGTTTTTGATAGAGCAGGATACCTATATCATGGTAGGGTTGCTGCATTAGCAGAAGCTGCAAGAGAAAACGGACTTAAGTTCTAGTGGGAGGTTTTTATGCAAAGAAAGAAAAATGATAAAAATTCAAATGCTAAAGCTAAAGAATTTGAAGAATTAGTAATAGATGTAAAAAGTGTAGTTAAAGTTAATAAAGGTGGACGTCAAAGAAGATATTCAGCAACAGTTGTTGTAGGAGATAGAAAAGGAAGAGTTGGACTTGGAATAGGAAAAGCTAACGAAGTTCCAGATGCAATAAAAAAAGCAACAGCTATGGCTAATAAGAATATAGTTAGAATACCACTTATTGATGGAAGAACACTTCCACATGATGTTGTTGGAAAATCAGGAGCAGCAAAAGTAATGATTAAACCAGCTAGTAAAGGTGTTGGAGTTATTGCTGGTGGAAGCGTAAGAGCTGTACTTGAGTTAGCTGGTGTTAAAGATGTTGTATCTAAAGCATTAGGTGCAAGAACAAAATTAAACATGGCAACAGCAGCAATAAATGCATTAAAAACTCTTAAGACTAAAGAAGAAACAGCTCAATTAAGAGGAATTACAGTAGAGGAGATGTTAGGATAATGAAACTACATAATTTAGAAAAAAATCCATATGCTTCATCTACAAAAAAACGTGTAGGTAGAGGTCCAGGTAGTGGTCTTGGAAAAACATCTGGAAAAGGACAAAAAGGACAAAAAGCACGTAGTGGTGGTGGAAAAGGACCTACATTTGAAGGTGGACAATTACCACTATTTAGAAGACTACCAAAAAGAGGATTTAAAAACGCATTATTTAAAAAAGTTTATGCAATAGTAAATATTGAAGATTTAAACAAATTTGAAAATGGTGATACAGTTAATTTTGCAAGTTTAAAAGCAAAAGGAATTGTAAAAAAAGAATATGATGGATTAAAAGTTTTAGGCAATGGAAAACTTGAAAAAAAATTAACAATTCAAGCAAGTAAATTCTCAAAATCTGCGTTAGACAAGATTAAAGAATCAGGAAGTACTATTGAGGTGATCTAAGATGTTTAAAACTCTTAGTCAATTAAAAGAGAAATCAAACAAAGACATAAGACTTAGAATAGCATTTACTTTATTTGGACTTGCAATATTCATCTTAGGAACATCAATCAGAGTACCAGGTACTTCAAATCTTACTAGTGATTTAGGATTTTTAGAGTTAGTTAATACTATGGGTGGAGGAGCCCTAAAGAACTTCTCAATATTTGCATTAGGAGTTACTCCATATATTACCGCATCAATCATTATGCAATTATTACAAATGGATATTGTTCCATACTTCTCTGAATTATCTAAACAAGGTCCAACTGGAAGGCAAAAATTGACACAAATAACGAGATATATGGGTATAATATTTGCATTTATTGAGGGATATGCATTCTCTTTTGCATTCCTTGGTAAAACAGGAAACCCTAGTCAATATATTTATATAGCAATCGTTTTAACTGCTGGAACATCTTTCCTTTTATGGCTTGCAGATCAAATAACACAAAAAGGCATAGGAAATGGATTAAGTCTCATAATTATGGCAGGTATTTTATCTACCTTACCACAAATGTTTATAGATGCATTTAATTCATTAGTATCATTTGATGCAACAATACAACTTATTTCATTTGGTATAGTTAAATTTATAATCTTTGTAATTATCTATTTTGCTATTGTAATAGGTGTAGTATTCATAGAACAATCAGAAAGAAGAATTCCTATAGCATATGCAAACAAATCAACAAGTGCATTTGGTAATAATCAAAGTTTTATGCCTATAAAAATCAACTCATCTAATGTAATACCAGTAATTTTTGCATCAAGCTTATTATCAATACCTACATTAATTGCACAGGTTATAAATAATGAATCATTTTCATTATTCGTATCAAAATATTTAACTTATACTACACCAGTAGGTTTTGTATTATACGTTATATTGATATTTGCGTTTGCTTATTTCTACGTATTTATTGAATTAAAACCAGAAGAATTTTCAAAAAATTTGCAAGATAATGGTGGATATATTCCAGGAATTAGACCTGGTAAGGATACACAAAATTATTTAAGTATGATTTTGATGAGAATAACTACAATTGGTGCAGCATCACTAACAGTTTTAGCAGCTCTACCTATTATTTTTTCAAAAATCTCATCATTACCTACATCAGTATCTATTGGTGGAACAGGTTTATTAATTGTTGTAGGAGTTGCTCTTGAAACGTATAGACAATTAGAAGGAAGCATATTATCAAGAGAATATAGAACAACATATTCGAGAAGGTATTAAAATGGAAAATATAATGTTAATTGCTCCACCTGCCGCAGGAAAGGGAACACAAGCAGAATTGATATGTAAAAAATATCATATTCCTCATATATCAACTGGAGATATTCTAAGACAAGTATCACAAGAAAATAGTGAAATAGGAAATTATGTAAGAGAAACACTTGCGTCAGGGAAATTAGTTAAAGATGAAATAACATATCAATTGATAAAAAATAGATTATCATTGAATGATTGTAAAAATGGATTTCTAATAGATGGATTTCCAAGAAATTTAGAACAAGCAATAGAATATGATAAAATATTAAAAGAGTTAGGGTATGATTTAGGTAAAGTAATTTATATACATGTTGCAAGAAATACTCTTGAAAAAAGAATAGTTGGAAGAAGAATGTGCAAAAGTTGCAATACTATATATAACATTAATGATCCCAAACAATCTCCAAAAGTAGAGTCAGTATGTGATAAATGTGGAGGAGAATTATATCAAAGAAGTGATGATAATTTAGAAGCTTTTAATACTAGATTTGATACTTATGAAGAAAAAACAGAACCTATAATTAAATATTATAGGGATAAAAAAGTATTAAATAAAGTTGACGGAGAAAGTTCTATTAAAGTTGTATTTAATAGAATAGATAAAATTATTAATAATTAGGGGTTGATAATTGTGATTACTATTAAAAGTGATGAAGAAATTAAACTACTTAGAATTGCGGGAAATATTGTATATAAAACTCATCAATATTTAAAATCATATATAAAAGAAGGAATTACAACAAAGGAATTAGATAGACTTGGAGAAGAATTTATAAGAAGTCAAGGTGCAACACCATCATTTAAAGGATACGAAGGTTTTCCAACAGCTTTATGTATTAGTATAAATGATGAAGTTGTACATGGATTTCCAAGCGATAGAAAACTTAAAAATGGTGATATAGTAACACTTGATATAGGTGCTTGCTATAAAGGATATCATGGTGATTCAGGATGGACATACGCAGTAGGTGAGATATCTGAAGAAAATAAATACCTAATGGAACATACAGAAAAAGCATTATTTGAAGGATTGGCTCAAATAAAACCAGAAAATAGAATTGGAGATATTTCAGCAGCTATTCAAAAATATGCAGAAGATCACAATTTAGGTATTGTAAAAGAATTATGTGGACATGGTGTTGGAACAGATGTTCACGAAGATCCAAATGTACCAAATTATGGTAAAAAAAATACAGGACCAAGATTAAAAAAAGGTATGGTTATTGCAGTAGAACCAATGTTAACTCTAGGAAGTCCTAATATATATCTTGATGATAATAATTGGACTGTAATTACTAGAGATGGTAAAAATGCAGGACACTATGAACATACAATTGCAGTAACTGAAAATGGTTATGAGATATTAACAGGAGATATAAATAATGGCTAAAGAAGACATTATCGAAGTTGAAGGAAAAGTTCTAGAAATCATTCCAGGTGGAAAATATAAAGTACAATTGGAAAATGGTTACATTGTGGAAGCCCATGTTTCTGGTAAAATACGATTGAACTATATACGTATTTTAGCAGGAGATACCGTAGTGATGGAACTTTCTCCTTATGATTTAACACATGGGCGTATTACCTATCGAAAATAATAGGAGGGATTAAAATGAAAGTTAGAGCATCAGTAAAAAAAATGTGCGACAAATGCAAAATTGTCAAAAGAAAAGGGAAAATAAGAGTAATATGTGAAAACCCTAAGCACAAACAAGTTCAAGGATAGTAGGAGGTAAATAATGGCACGTATAAAAGGAGTAGACATTCCAAATGATAAACAAATATGCATATCATTAACGTACATTTATGGAATTGGAAGACCACTTGCAAAAAAAATTTTAAATGACGCAGGAATAGAACTAACAATGAAAACTGCTGATTTATCACAAGATGATATAGTTAAAATTCGTGATGAAATTAGTAAATATCAAACTGAAGGAGAACTTCGTCGTGAAGTAAATATGAATATTAAAACAAAAATGGAAATAAATTCATATGAAGGAACTCGTCATAAAAAAGGACTACCTGTAAGAGGTCAAAGAACAAATAGAAATGCAAGAACACGTAAAGGTCGTGGAAAGACCGTAGCAAACAAGAAGAAAGTATAGAATAAGGAGGATTATTCATGGCTTATAAATCAAGAAAAAAGAAAGTAAAAAAGAATGTACCTGTTGGTATAGCAAACATTCATTCTACTTTTAATAATACAATTACAACAATCACAGATTTAGATGGAAATGTAGTTTCATGGTCATCAGCTGGAGCAATTGGATATAAGGGTTCAAAAAAATCAACTCCTTTTGCCGCAGGTTCAGCAGCAGAAGCATGTGGTAAAGCAGCTTATGATATGGGAATGAGACAAGTATCTGTTCGTGTAAAAGGATTAGGTCCAGGAAGAGAAACAGCAATTCGTTCATTACAAACAGCAGGATTAGAAGTAACAGAAATTTCAGATGTTACACCAATTCCACACAATGGATGTCGTCCACCAAAAAGACCACGTGGTTAAACAGAAAATAAGTAAAAAAGGGAGGTTATTTTCATGTTACAGTTTGATAAACCAAATTATAAAATAATAGAAACAATACCTAATAGTTTCTATGGTAAATTCGAATTAGAACCATTAGAAAGAGGATTTGGAACTACATTAGGAAATGCTCTAAGAAGAGTAATGTTATCATCTTTACCTGGAAGCGCAATGACATGTGTTAAAATTGATGGGGTATTACATGAATTTCAAACAATCGAGGGAGTATATGAAGATGTAACTACAATTATTTTAAATTTAAAAAGTGTAGTATTTAAAAATTATTCAAATGGACCAAAGACAGTTCGTATTGATGTAGATGAAGAAAAGGATGTTACTGCTGCAGATATAACAACAGATTCTGATATTGAAGTAATAAACAAAGATCAATTTATAGCAAAAGTTGTTAAAGGTGGAAAATTACATATGGAGATCACCGTTAATAATGGTAGAGGATATGTAACAAGTGAGGAAAATAAAAAATTATATAATTTAACTCATAATGGAGAAATTGCAACAGATTCTTCTTACTCTCCAATAGAAAGAGTATCACCTGAAGTTGAAAAAACACGTGTTGGACAAGATGAAAACTATGACAAATTAATTTTAGAAGTATGGACAAATGGAGCAATAGAACCACAAGAAGCAATTTCAATAGCAGCTCAAATATTAATAGAACATTTTAAGATTGTTACTGAAGTTGAACCACTAAAGGAAATAACACCTATAATGGTTGAAAAAGAAGAAGATCCAAAACAAAAAGCATTAGAAACACCTATTGAAGATTTAGATTTTAGTGTTAGAGCATATAATTGTTTAAAAAGAGAAGGAGTTTCTACATTACAAGATTTAGTTAATATGTCTGCAAGTGAAGTTTCAAAAATTCATAATCTTGGAAAGAAATCTTTAGATGAAGTTCTTTTGAAAATTAAAGAATTAGGTCTTGTATTAAAAGAAGAAGATTAGGAGGATGAATTATGGCATATAGAAAATTAGGAAGAGATTCAAAGCATAGAAGAGCAATGCTTTCAAATTTAACTAAAGATGTAATATTAAAAGAGTCTATTATAACAACAGATACTAGAGCTAAAGAAGTTCGTAAATTTGTTGATAAAATTATTACTTATGGTAAAAAAGGAGACTTAGTTTCTAGAAGAAAAGCTTTAGCATTCTTAAATAATGATAAAGAAAGTGTTTCAAAAGTATTTAATGAATTAGCACAAAAATATGCAACTAGAAATGGTGGATATACAAGAATGTATAAAATTGAAGCTAGAAAAGGAGATAATGCTCCTCAAGTAATAATTAAATTAGTTGACTAAAAAAATATCTAGTATTAAAAGCTAGATTTTTTTGTTATAATAAAGATGGTGTAAGTATATGGGAAATAAAAAATACAAATTAATTGCAATGGATTTAGACGGAACATTATTAACAGATGTTAAAAGGGTATTAAAAGAAACTTATAAAGACTTAGATGAAGCACATCAATCATTTTATCTGGTTGGTTTAACAGCTAGAACAATTACAAGTGTAGAAAAAGTGATTAAATTAGACACTTTTGACTATATAATATGTAATAATGGAGCAGATTTTTACAATTGTAAAACAAAAGAACTAAGATGTGAAAATGCAATAGATAAAGAAAAAATTAAAAATTTACTAGAAGACTATAAAGAAAATATTGTAGCAATCGATTGTTGTACACCACATTATTATTATAAATCCAAGTTTTATATTCCGTTTATAAGCTTTATAAAGAAATATAAATCAATAGATAGTATAAGTGAAGATATTTCAAGAATAAATTTATACATAAAAAACAATAACATAGATAAAATAGAAAATGACTTAAAATCAAAATATAAAGATTTTAATATTTATAAAATGCAAGATTCAAAAACAACATCTCAAAGACTAATAATTACAAAATCAGGCATAGATAAAGAATTATCATTGTCCAAATTATTGAAACAACTAAAATTAAAAAAAGAAGAAGCTGTATTTTTTGGAGATGGTTTAAATGACATTTCAACATTAAAAAGTGTAGGACTTGGTGTTGCTATGAAAAATGCACTTGAAGAAGTTAAAAAGGCATCTAATACGATAACAGAAAAAAATAACAATAATAATGGAGTAGGATATTTTATAAGATGTAATCTTTTAAATTATAAAAATCCACAAATTTGTGGAAAAAACAAAAAGGGGAGAAGAAAATGAAAAAGAAATATTATTTTAAATTAGATTTACTAAGGATAATAGCATGCATCTGTATTTTACTATATCATTTAAGCATTTTAAAAGGAGGATATCTTTTTGTATGTACGTTTTTTGTTCTAACTGCATATCTTTCATGTATATCTTCATTTAAAAAAGAAAAATTCTCAATAAAAGATTATTATATTAATAGACTTAAGAAAATATATTTACCTCTATTAATTGTTACATTTATAACTATATTTGCTACATCATTTGTAAAAAACTTAAACTGGATAAATTTAAAACCAGAAACAAGCTCAGTAATATTTGGATATAACAACTATTGGCAATTAAATGCTAAACTTGATTATTTTGCAAGACATGTATCGTCGCCATTTATGCATTTCTGGTACATCGGAATATTACTTCAATTTGAATTGTTATTTCCATTAATATTTACTATATTAAGAAAATTAGGAGATAAAATACATAGATTATTACCAATAATTATTATTTTAATAGCATCAATCATATCAACAATTATATTTTTTAATGCTAGTAAATCCAACAATATTATGTTTACTTATTATGCAACACAAACTAGAATGTTCTCATTATTTTATGGAATGTTAATAGCATTTGTACAAAATTATTATTCTAAACTGAAATTAAAAATATTAAAGAATAAAACAATAAATAAAATAATATATACAATTTACATGATAATACTTATTTTATCAACAATATTTATACCATCTACATCAAAATTATTTGCTATAGCAATGATATTAGTATCAATAATTACTTGTAGAATTATTTCTTATTCAACAGCAGTACCAGATAACCCAAATAAAATCATAAATTATCTATCAAATATTTCATATGAAATATATCTTTGGCAATATCCTGTAATATTTTTAATTGGTTATTTAAGCATTGAAAAGAATTTAGTTACATTAGCAATCATATTAATAACTATATTATTATCAATGATTTTACATTTTTCCTTATCAAAACAAAAAGGAATAATTCTAAATGTATTAAAATATCTTGTTTTAGTTTTACTTTTAGTTCCTACATTATGCGGAGTATTTAAATATATTACTGAAAAAGATAATACAAAAGCAATGAAAGATTTAGAAAATGAACTATCAACAAATGCTAAAATAGTTGAAGAAAAACAAAAACAATACTTAGAAAACATGAAGAAACAACAAACAAGTTGGGAAGAAGAATTATCAACTTTAGAAAATGGAGAAGAAAAATTAGGAGAGATAGTTAAAAATCTAAAGGTAGTAGGTATAGGTGATTCAGTTATGTTGGGAGCTGTCCCACAATTATATGAAATGTTTCCAAATGGATACTTTGATGCAATGAAGAATAGATCACCATGGCAAGCAAATGACCTTGTTAAAGATATAATTAATAAAGGATTATTAGGTGATGTAGTAGTAATAAATCTAGGTACAAATGGAGACTGTAGTCAATCTTGTAAAAAAGAGGTAATTAACACAATAGGAGATAAAGAAATATTCTGGGTTAATGTTGTTAATGATGCAGATGTACATGTAAATGCAAAACTAGAAGAGTTAACCAAAGAAATTCCTAATGTACATGTAGTAGACTGGGCAGGAATTTCTGCACCTCATCCTGAATATTTTGCAGCAGATAAAATACATCTAAATAAACCAGGAAAAATAGGATATGCACAAGCTATATATGATAGTATATATCAAGTATATTTAGAAAAATATAAAAAAGAAAAAGAAGAAAAAATTAAAGAACATGAACAAGCACAAAAAAACAGATTAACTTTTTATGGTAATGATTTATTATTAAATTCATATACAAATATACAAAATAGCATTGAAAATGCAATTTATAATATAGATAAAGAATATACAACACAAACACTTATAGATAAAATTAAGAAGGATGAAAAAGAAAATATATTAACAAATAGAATAATATTATTATTTGATAATAAAGCAACAATTGACTACAGACAAATACAGGATGTTTTAGAAAATAAAGAATTATATATTATAAATGTTACAAGTAAAAAAATAAATATAACAAAAAATGAAAATACGACTATAATAGATTTTTATAAAGAAATTCAAAAAAATGAGGACTATACATTAATAGACAAGATTCATTTATCTAAAAAAGGAAATGAAGCATTATCAGAAATAATAGTTAAAGCAACTACAAAAGAATAAAAAACACAATTTTTTATAAAAAAGAACATATCAATATGAAGTGATATGTTTTTTTATTAATTATGAACATTTTTGTGGAAAAAAATAAATAATATTTAAATATATTCACATTTATGTTAAAAAAGATTTTTAAGAATACTATTTAATATTTTTCTCTCTACAGTACTAGCTGCATTACCAATTAATCTATCTTTAAGTTTTTCAACTTTTTTAGATTTTTTTTCTTTTTCTTTTTCTTCCTCTTTTTTCTTTTTTTCCAAAGCTTTTGCTTCTTCCTTTTTCTTTATACTATCTTCTTTTTCTTTAGTTTTTCTATTTTCTTCTTCTTCTAATTCTTTTTTTTCTTTTTCTATTTGCTGTTTAATTAATTCATCAAGTTGTTCATAAGCAGAATCACGTTCATCAGTTTTATCATATTTACCATATATTCTACTATTATTTATATTGTTTGTTCTAACATAATCATCTACAGTTCCAAACTTACTTTGAGGAGGTAATATTGTAGCACGTTCAACAATTTCAGGTTCTCCTGATTCATTTTGAAATGAAATTAATGCCTCACCAGTACCTAAAGACATGATTTCTTTTTCAGTATTAAAGAGAGGATTAGATCTAAACGAATCTGCTGCTGCTTTAACATTTTTCTGTTCAGAAGGAGTATATGCTCTTAAAGTATGTTGAATTCTATTTCCCATTTGAGCAAGTATCTCATCAGGAATATCAGTAATTGATTGAGAAATAAAATATAATCCTATACCACGAGACCTGATTAATTTAACCACTTGAACTATTCTTTTTAATCTATATGGAGCAATATCCTTGAATAATAAATGTGCTTCATCAAAGAAAAATACTATTTTAGGTTTATCGACATCTCCAACTTCTGGCATATTATTATATAATGATACAAGTAACCATAAAAGAAATGATGCATATAAATCAGGACTCTTAAATAATTCAACTGCATCCATTATATTTATAGTTCCTCTTCCATCTTCAGGACTAAAACTAAGTAAATCATAAATATTTAAACTAGGAATTCCAAAGAAACTATCAGCTCCTTGTCCTTCTAAAGACAATAAACTTCTTTGAATAACGCCAATACTCTGTTGTGATACATTGCCATATTTAACAGTAAAATCACTACTATTATCACCTACATACTTAAGCATCATTCTTAAGTCTTTAATATCATCCATTTTTAGATTATTATCTTTAGCAACCCTAAAAACTATATCTAAAACACCTTCTTGTACTTCAGATAAGCCAAGCATAATTGATAATATATCAGGACCAACCTCATCTATTGTTGTTCTAATTGGATGTCCTTTCTTTCCAAAAACATCCCAATATCTTACAGGAAACGCCTTAAAAGAAAAATTATCAATCTTTAATTTTTCTAATCTTTGCTTTATAGAATCATTTTCTTCTCCAGCTAAAACACAACTTGCTATATCACCTTTTACATCTGCAACAAAAACAGGAACACCTGCATCACTAAATCCTTCAGCCATAACTTTTAAAGTAGTAGTTTTACCAGAACCAGATGCACCAGAAATTATTCCATGTCTATTTGCTTTATTTAGCAAAATAGATAGTTCTTTATCACCACTTTTACCAATTATGTTCTTATTATTTAAATACATAAAATACCTCCAATTCAATTAATTTAATTATAGCCTATAAACATTAAAAACACAAAAAAATATCCACAAAAATGTGGATAAAATTATTTATCTAGCATTGATTCATTCCATTTAGGATTTTTTTCATAGCCTAGAATCTCAATAATCGTAGCAGCAACATTAGATAAACCAAAACTTCCATCTTTTAATTTAAATCTTTCATCACATATTATAAAAGGAACAGGATTTAATGTATGAGAAGTTTTAACAACCTTTTTACCTTCTTTTATATTGTACATTTCTTCTGCATTTCCATGATCAGCAGTAATAATTAATACATAATTATTTTCTATTGAAGAATCATATAATTTACCTAAACATTCATCAATAACTTTCATAGATTCAACTGTAGCCTCAAAATTTCCAGTATGACCAACCATATCTCCATTAGGAAAATTTAATCTTATAAATTCATATTTATTACTTTTTATTTTTTTAATTACTTCATCAGTTATCTCTCTTGCTTTCATAGCTGGTTTTTTATCAAAAGAAATAATATCACTAGGAATTTCTATATAATCTTCTAAATTTTCATCAAATTTATCTAACCTATTACCATTCCAAAAGTAAGTTACATGACCAAATTTTTGTGTTTCTGATACTGCAAGTTCATGAATATTATATTTATTAAGTTCCTCAGTTAAAGTATTGCTTATATCTGGTGGCGTAACTAAATAATGACTAGGTATTTTCTTATCAGAATCATATTCTAACATACCAGCATAGTAGATATTAGGATAATATTTTCTATCAAATTTGTTAAAATCTTTTTTATCTAATGCTTGACTTATTTCTAACGCTCTATCTCCTCTAAAATTAAATAATAAAACAGAATCATTATCAACAATTTTACCAATTGGTCCATTTTCATCAGCAATTACAAAAGGAGGAACATTTTGATCAATAACTTTAGGATCTTCATTTCTATAAGTTTCAATTGCATCTTTAGCACTCTTAAAAGCTCTACCTTCACCAAGCACATGAGTTTCATAGCCAAGCTTAACCATATTCCAATTAGATTCATATCTATCCATAGTAATAATCATACGACCACCACCAGATGCAATTCTATAATCATGATTTTTATCATTTAATTTTTCCAATAATTCTTCCAATTGATTAACATAGATTAATGCACTCGTAGGTGGTGTATCTCTTCCATCTAGTAATATATGAATACGAACTTTTTTAATATCTAATTCTCTTACTTTGTTTAATATTTTAAACAAATGATTAATATTTGAATGAACATTTCCATCAGATAAAAGACCTAAAAAATGAAAAGTTGAATCATTTTCTTTAACATTAGATATCATTTTTTTAAAAGTATCTGTTTCAAAAATTGAACCATCATCAATTGACTCATTTACTCTTTTTGCTCCTTGTGAAAATATTTGACCACAGCCTAAAGCATTATGACCTACCTCAGAATTTCCCATATCCTCATCACTAGGTAAACCAACAGCTTCACCATGGGCTTTTATATATATCGATGGATATTTATCAATAAAAGAATTTAGATTTCTCATTCCTGCTTCTTTAACAGCATTTCCTTCAAGTTCATTTCTTTTACCAACACCATCCATAACAACTAATAATACTTTATTTTTCATAACGATTACCTCCATAATTATTTTATCAAAAAGTATCAATAAAATCTATTTATAAATTAAAATTACAATATTATTCTAAAAATTTAGACAAAATTTAAAAAAACCGCAAAAAATATAAAGAAATTCAACATTTTTTGTTGCCAGCTTTGAAAAAAAATGGTAATATATATCTGATATGAAAGGAAGTAGTTTATGATGAAAAGAAAAATATTTAATGTTTTTGCATTACTTTTATTAGTTCTTGCTACACCAGTTGTTTTTGCAACAACTCCAAATGAAGAATTATTAAGTTATGCAGAAAACAAAACAGCAAACGTTGCAGGGGAGACATTTAAAGCAACACTAACAAATATCAATTCATTGAAAAGATATTTGAATAATCATACTTTAACAGCTGATCAAGTTTCTACAATAAAATCAAAAGTTGACAGTATAGTTAAAGATTTAGAAAGCGCAGGAACAATAGACACTAAGAAAATGAGTAAAGCAACAAAAGATACTATTAAATCAAAATTAGTAGATATTGCTAACGTAGTTAATTTAACTGTAAAATTTGGTAATGGAACAGCTACATTCTACGAAAATGGTGAAAGAATTAACAGTATTTCATTAACAGGAGTACTTGTTAATACTAGTACAAACTCATATAATTATGTTCTATATGCTGTTGTTATAGCACTTGCAGTAGTTGCCGTTGCATTTGCATTAAAAACTAAAAATAGCAACTAATGCTAAAAAACAAAAGTATTAAAAATGTATTAAGAGTAACTATAAGTTCATTAATAGTTACTCTTATATTTTGTACTTTAACATTCATAATAACATATGAAACAATAAAAAAATATTTTACACAGGCAACATCAATTATATATTTGATAAGTGTAGAAGAAAATGCGAAAAGTACAAAAATAGATAAAATAGAATTTGATACAAAAGAAAACAAATTAATAACAATACCAAAATATGGTTATTCATATGGAACATTAAAAATACCTTCACTAAATATATCACAACCACTTTATTATGGCTCAACTTTAGATATATTAGAATATGGGATAGGCACAGAATCAGGATCATTTTTTCCATCAGAAAATGGAACTATAATAACTATGGCACATGCAAGAGATGGTTTTTTTAAGGAATTATATACAATAAAACTAAATGATGAAGTAATAATTACTACAGATTATGGAAAATTTATATATAAAATATATGATACTGATGTTGTAAAAGATACAGACTTAGAAGCAGTAAGAATGCAAGATAAAGAAGAGATACTAACAATGTATACATGTTACCCATCTACAGCAATAGGATATACAGATCAAAGATTTTTCGCATATGCAAAATTAGATAGTAAGGAGTTTTATAAATGAAAAAAATTAAAATAATAATTTCTTATTTAATTACAATATTATTATCTATTTCTTTATCAACTCTAATATTAATAATTGTATTAAATAGTAATATATTAAACAAAACATATATAACAAATACAATTAATGATTCAAATTACTATGAAACATTAAAAAAATCTATAGATGATAGTTTAAGTGAATTAACTCCTCAATCTGGATTTAATGATGAAATATTAGATAACATTTATACAATTAATGATTTAAAAAAAGAAACAAAATTAATAATAAATTCTATATATAATAATAAAAAATATAATCCAAATAAAGAATATATAAAAAGAGGATTAGAAGATAATATAAATAAATTTATAGAAAATAATAATATTGATATTACAAATAAAGCAAAAAAACAAATAGAAAAATTTGAAAACACAATAATAGAAGCATATTATAATCAAATATCATATAGTAATTCTATAATAAATAATATAAGAACTAAAGTAAATAAATTAAACAATATTATTCAACCAGTTACATATGTTTTAATAAGTTTGATAATAGTATTATTAATTATATTATTTATAATAAATCATATAGAAATAATCGAATATATATATATGACATTAATAATATCTTCAACTCTGTTATTAATTCCAAAAGTATTTGAATATAATGAATTAAATTTATCAAAGAAGACTGTATTAAATAATCATATAAATATAATTGTTAGAGAAGTCTTAAATAATATTTATGATAAATTACAAATATACTCAATTATATTCATAATAATTGGAATATTATTACTTATAACAAATATAATAATACTAAGCAAAAAACAAAAGAAAATCAAATAATAGATATATCAAATATACAATAAATAGAATCTTATAATTTAAAAACATTTATAAAAAAAAGACACTTTCTCACGACAGTGTCTTCAGGGTATATTCAATACATAATTCAATATCATCATTACCATTTATTTTTAATAATACTACATCACACATACTCATTCAAAATATATCTATTTTACACCCAAATGATATAAATGTCGTTTATTTGTCGTTTAGAAACATCAGAGTATTGCAAGTATTATAAACTCATCCCTGTAATACCAACTAAATTATTTTCATTATCAAATTCTAATTTAAATGATACACAATAATTTAAAGTATCATTAAAAACTGTATTTCCATTAAATTTAACATTACCTTTGCCTTCACT
>CADCRC010000156.1 GCA_902803795.1 uncultured Erysipelotrichaceae bacterium
AGGGTCATTGGATATTCCAAATGAAAGAAAGGTACATAAGCAACCTATTCCCAGATTAGGTGGACTGGGTATATATTTTGGCTTTTTACTAGGATATTTATTATTTGGACGAGAAACTATTCAAATGAATTCTATATTGATAGGTAGTTTTATAATAATAATTACTGGAATAATTGATGATATTAAGCCTATTCCTGCGAAGTATAAATTTTGCGGTCAAGCTGTAGCGGCTGCTATAATTCCTTTATATGGAGGTATATTATTAAAAGATATTAGTGCTTTTGGTATATATATAGATTTTGGAATATTAAGCTGTCCACTTACTATATTCTTTATACTAGGTGTAATTAATTGCATGAATTTGATTGATGGTTTAGATGGTTTAGCCGGTGGAATAGCATCTATATATTTTGCAACGATTGGTATATTAGCAATCGTATTAAATAATTCAAGCGGGTTAGATGCATTATTAACTTTTATAATGCTTGGGAGTGTATTAGGGTTCTTGTTTTATAACTTTAATCCTGCTTCAATATTTATGGGAGATACTGGGAGTATGTTCTTAGGTTATATAATATCAGTAATATCATTGCTAGGATATAAAAATGTAACATTCACTTCATTTATTGTTCCGATATTCTTGTTAGCAATTCCAATTATGGATACGCTATTTGCAATATTAAGAAGGGTAATAAATCATAAGCCAATTGCTATGCCTGATAAAAATCATTTGCATCATCAATTTTTGAAGAATAATTTTTCACAAAGAAAAACTGTGTTAATAATATATATAATGGATTTATTATTTGCTATAGCATCAATTACATATATTTTAGGAGATTTTTATCAAGGAATAATAATTTATGTAGTATTATTTATAATTGTAATTACTTTGATATTAAAAACGGACATAATATTTGAAAGAAATAAAAAAGAGTAAAATATATTTGAATGTGAATATTTCTATTAGGCTATTATATAGCATGAATTGATAAGGTGGTAATAATGAAAAACTTAATAATAATAATTTTATCAAAGATTTTAAATGTTATTTTTGGTTTTGTAAAAGTAAAAGATAATTATATTATATTCTATTCAAGTAGAAATAGAATTGATGGAAATCCTAAAGCAATATATTTGTATATGAAAAAAAATTATAATAATCAATATAAATATAAATATATTATGAATAAAAATACAGATAATAACTGTGTAAGTAAAGAAGATATTTGTTATTACAAAACTTTAAAAGGTTATTATTATATTGCATGTTCAAAATATTGGGTACTGAGTGATAGTGTAACAACTTTACTAAAAAAGAAAAAGAACCAATTGTATCTTCAAACTTTTCACGGACATGGCCCGGTTAAAAGGGGTGGACTTGAAATTGATGCATTTAAAAATAAAAAAGAATTTCAAAGCGGAATTATGGAACATGTAAAACTATGGGACGTATATATATCAATGTGTAAAAAAGATGAAGAGCACATTATTAATTCAACGGGATACAATAATCATATATATAGATTAGGAATAGCAAGTACAGATAAAATAGTAGAATCAAAAAAAACAAGCAAAAAAGAAATATTAAGACTAAAAGAAAAATATAGTATTCCTAAAGATAAGAGAGTAATATTGTATGCTCCAACATATAGGGAGAAATTATTAAATAAAGAAAATATTGATATTAAGATAGATTTATTAAGAAAATTAAAAGATTGTGTAATATTAGTTAGATTGCATCCATTATTAAACTCTAAAATAGATAAAAGAATATTTGAAAACAGTAATTTTATAAATGTGTGTGATGTACCAGATATAGTAGATTTATATCCAATAGTAGATATATTAATATCTGATTATTCAGCAGCAATATATGAATTTGCTTTAACTGATAAAGAAATACTATTATATCCATATGACTATGAAGAATATGATGAATTTCCTGGATATATAATTGATTATCATAAAGTTATGCCAGGGCCAATATGTCATACAGAAAAAGAATTGTATGATGTATTAAAAAATGAAAAAGAATCATTTAAGAATTATCCAAATAGATTAAAAAAGTTTAATAAGGAATTTAATTATTTAAATGATGGTAAAGCAACGCAACGTTTTGTTGAAAATCTAATTAATAAGGAATTTGACAAAGTATTAGATAATAGAGAGGCAGGGAAAGAGTAATGAAGAAAAAAACAATTTTTTTATTTGATTTAGATTCTACGGTTACAACAATGGAAATATTACCTACAATTGCTAAAAAAATAAATAAGCAAAAGAAAATGAAGGAATTGACTGAAAAGACTATGATGGGAAATTTAAATTTTAGGGAAAGTTTTTTAGCAAGAGTAGATATTTTGAAAGATATATCTGTGTCGGAGGGTGCTGAAATGATATCTGAAATACCTCTTAGTAAAAAAATATTAAATTTTATAACTGAAAATAAAGAGAACTGCTATATAGTTACTGGTAATTTAGATGTATGGATAGTTGAGTTAATGAAAAAAATTGGAATGG
>CADCRC010000157.1 GCA_902803795.1 uncultured Erysipelotrichaceae bacterium
AAATTCATTTTCTATATTTTTAAAAATATGAAGAATAGGTTGATTTTTATCTTTAATTTTATCTTTAAAGTAATCATTCCAATATTCGACTTCATCAATAGACATATCAATACCAATTCTTGAATATTTTAATTTATTATCATAATCTTTTTGAGCTTCTTTATAATTATAATAGAATTTTCTTTTATTACAATGAACCTTTTTAGAACAGTTATAACAAATAAAAGGATATCTTTGAGTTTTATTACATATAATTAATGATTCGTTGGATTTTCTTCTATTTTTGATTTCGCGAGAAATAGTTGACTTATGAACATCAATAGCTCTAGCGATATCTTTTAATTTATAATTTTGTCTCAATAATTCTTCAATTAATATTCTATCTTCAATAGATAGTCTTGTTTTTATCATTGCGTTTCTTCCTTTCATTACACCCATAAGAAAACAATTGATAAGTATATATTAAAGATTATTATAAGATTAAATGCAACTCTTATATAATTATATTTAAAAAGTTGCATTTAACTCTTGAAGTAATATAGCGGTTTAGACTGCTTTGACAAGAATCTGTTTTTGTGATAAAATAAGACCTATTCAGATGGGAATATTTCTATTCTATTTGGAGGGGTTTATATGGAGAATAAGTATTGGAGAAATAAACCGATTAAAGAATTTAATCCAGAACAAACGATGTATTCGTTAGTTACTGATGAAATGCAAAATGATTTAGATTTAGAAGCTGTAGGTTTTATGGGTTCTTCTATGAAGTATGGAGAATTATTTGAATCTGTTGATGCTTTAGCAAAATCATTTAAGGCTATGGGGGTTAAAGAAGATGATAATGTTGCAATATTAACTATTAATATGCCATTAGTTCAACAATGTTTATTATCATTAAGTAAAATTGGTGCAACAATGTCTTGGATTGATTTAAGAACTCAAGAAAGAGATATGATTACATATATTAATAATACTAATAGTAAAGTTGTAGTGGTATTTGAAGATATGTTACCAGTTGTTCAAAATATAATTGATGATATAACAGCTGAAAGAGTATTAGTTGTATCACCAAAACATTATTTAAACCCAGCTATTAGAATTTTAGCTAATTTAAAAGATAAAAAAGAAGGTAAAAAAATTATAATGCCTTCTGATGATAGATTTGTTACATATTCTGACTTTATTAAAGAAGGAAGACATACTGCTGATGTAAGTACAGCTAGTTTTAAACCTGATCGACCATCACTTATTGTTCAATCAAGTGGTAGTACAGGTAAAGCAAAGCAAATTGTTCATACTGAAAGAAACATAAATTCGCAAGTACAAAAAATGGCTTATATGGATTTCCCATTCTATAAAGGAAATACAATGTTTGTTGCAGTTCCACCATTTATTATTTATGGTCTTGCTACATCTACATATAGTAGTTTAGCATTTGGAATGAAAGCAGAAATGTGTCCATTTGTAGATGAAAACATTGTTTATAATAATTTAGGTAAATTTGATGTTTCATTTGCTGTACCATTACATTATAGATATGTATATGAACAATTAAATAAATTAAGAAATGATATTGATCAATTACAAAAATGTAATGATTCAGCTTCAAAAAAAAAATTAAAAACTAAATTAAAAGAATTAGATAGAATATTAAAAGGTTTAGAAAGAGTAAAATTATTTGGATCTGGTGGAGATAAAATCACTTGTGAAGAAGTTGTTAATATGCAACATGCATTTAATGTTCCAATTGCAAATGGATTTGGTAACAATGAATGTATGGGACCTACAATCGTTTCACCTATGTATGTTAATAAACCAGGAACTGTTGGTGTACCATTACATGGTATTGAAGTTAAATTCGTTAATCCAGAAACTGGTGAAAAAGTTAAACAAGGTGAAGTTGGGGAATTATATGTTTCATCAGATAGTTCATTTAAAGAATATTTAAATAATCCTGAAGAAACTAAAAAAGTTAAAATTACTGATGAAAATGGAAAACAATGGATAAAAACTGGTGACTTATGTGTTATGGATCAAGATGGATTTATAACTCCAGTTGGTAGAAGTAGAAGATTAATAATCAGTGATGGATTTAAGATAGCACCTGATACAATAGAAGATGTAATAACTGCATTACCTTATGTTAAAGAATGTATTGTAGTTGGTGTTCCAGATGAAAAACTTGGTACTGTTCCAATGGCATTTGTTGAAGTCAATGAAAATATTAATTTCAATGATGTATGTGAAGATATAAAAAACAAATGTACTGAAACAATCCCGGCTTATGAAATTCCTAAATACTTTGAACAAGTTGATGAAATTCCTTATACTCCAAATGGGAAACATGATTTTAGAAAGCTTGAAGAATTAGGAAAAGCTAAAGTTGAAGAATTAAAAGGAAATGTTAAGGTTTTAAAAAAATAATTATTAAAAAACTATAATGTAAACTATAATGTCAAATTATAGTTTTTTTGTGGTATAATGGTTATGATAAGGTGGTGTGGAAATGAAAGGTACAATATTTTTAACCGTATCAGCTTTAATTTATACAGTCGCAACAACAATTATCTTTTTTAAGAAAGATACAATAAATAAACTTGAAAATAGAATATTTAAAAAATTATTATTAGTAACAATTGCTGGAATGATATGTGAGTTAATGATAATACCAGTAAATGATGTTCCTGGTTTAAATACATTAATACCAAGATTTTTCTTTGTATGTTTGATATTATGGTTAATGATTTTTTTTATGTACACATTTGCTATTACAACTTTTAAGGATGATGTGCCAGAAGAAGAAAACATAAAGAAACATAAACTTACACATATTATATTTATGCTTGTTAATCTTGTATTATGTGTTCTTGTATTTATTTTGCCAATGGAATATGTTACTATTGGTGATTCAATATATATAACCGGAGCAGCTGCTAATGTTTTATTTGCTACTAATGGTGTATATGTAACATTCATGGGATTATTAGTTTTAACTCATATTAAAAAGATTCATAAAAAAGGATATATACCTATAATTGCATTAATAGTTTTATTGCTTGCTGTTGGTGTAATTCAAAGCCAACATCCTGAAATGCTACTTGCTAATGGTGTATTTGGATTTATCATTTATCTTATGTATCACACAATTGAAAATCCGGATTTGAAAATGTTAAAACAAATGGAACTTGCTAAAGATCAAGCTGAAAGAGCTAACAGAGCCAAATCTGATTTCTTATCAAGTATGAGTCATGAAATAAGAACTCCACTTAATGCTATAGTAGGATTCAGTGAAGATATTCAAAGCCATAAAGAAACAGCTGATCCTGAAATTGTTGAAGATGCTGATTATATTATGGAAGCATCAAAAACACTTCTAGAAATAGTTGGTAATATTTTAGATATAAATAAAATTGAAAGCGATAAAATGGAAATAACTGAAGTAAAATATAATTTTAGAGAAGAAATTGAAAATCTAGCGAAAATTGATGCAACAAGAATTGGTGAAAAAAATATTAACTTCAAAGTTAATTTAGCACCAGATATTCCTTATGAATTACTTGGTGATAAAACTCATATTAAAGAGATAGTTAATAATTTACTTACTAATGCAATCAAATACACAGAACAAGGTGAAATTGAA
>CADCRC010000158.1 GCA_902803795.1 uncultured Erysipelotrichaceae bacterium
GAAGTATCAGTTAAAAAAGTTTGGGATGATTCAAATAACCAAGATGGATTAAGACCAAGTGAATTAGTTGTAACACTAAGTAATGGTAATACTGTTACATTAAATAGTGATAATAAATGGACTGCAAGTATTTCTAATTTACCAAAATATTCAGAAGGTAGAGAAATAATATATTCATGGACAGAAAATAATATAGAAGGATATACACATGTAGCTCCAGATGTAGTAAAAAATAATGAAACTACAATTGTAAACGTTCATATTCCATCAAGTACAAGTATAAATGGAACAAAGACATGGGATGATTCAGATAACCAAGATGGAAAAAGACCAAGTGAAATTGTAATTAACTTACTTGCTGATGGTAAAGTATATGATAAAAAAACAATTACAGAAAATGATAATTGGTCATATACATTTGATAATCTTCCAGAATACAAAAAGGGTGAAGAAGGACATAAGATTGTCTATACTATAGATGAGTCAAGTGTTCCAACAGGATATACAAAAGAAGTTACAGATAATAATATTAAAAATACACATATTCCAGAAACAGTTGAAGTATCAGTTAAGAAAGTATGGGATGATTCAAATAACCAAGATGGTAAACGTCCAGAACAATTAACTGTAACACTAAGTAATGGCGATACTGTTATTCTAAGTGAAGAAAATCAATGGACAGGTACTATTTCAAATTTACCAAAATATGCAAATGGAAAAGAAATAGAATATACATGGACAGAAGATCAAATAGAAGGTTATAAATTAACTAATACATCAAAAGATGGACTTGTTACAACATTAACAAATACTCATACACCAGAAACAATAACTATTAATGGTGAAAAAACATGGGATGATGCAAATGATCAAGACGGAAAGCGTCCGGATTCAATTACAGTTATTCTAACAGGTATAGTTAATGGCGAAACAGTTAAGAAGTATGAAGCAACAGTAGTAGATAAAAACGGAACTTGGGATTATGAATTCAAAGACATTCCAAAATATAGTAATGGAATAGAAATTAGTTATTCTATATCAGAAAATAAAGTTCCAAATTATGAAGAACCAATAATTTCAGGATATGATATTACTAATAAGTATTCTCCAGAAACAACAAGTGTTATGATAACAAAAGTATGGAATGATGATAATAATCGTGATACATTAAGACCAACTAATATTAAAGTTAACTTAATTAGTAAAGTTAAAGATACTAAAATTCTTACAATGACATATGAATTATCTGAGAATAACGAAGATGTTCAAATAATTGACAATGGTAATACTTGGACTTATACAATCAATAACTTACCAAAATATAGTCATGGTGAATTAATCACATATGAAGTTGAAGAAGATACAACTTATCCAGAAGGAGTATTTACAAATGACTCTAAGACAGGATATGTATCAAATGTATCAGGTAATGCAAGTAAAGGATTTGTAATAACTAATACACATGAACCAGAAAAAATAAAAATTTCAGGTAAGAAAGTATGGAATGATTCAAATAACCAAGATGGAAAACGTCCAGAAAATGTAATTATTAAATTAAAAGTAGGAGACAGTATAATCTCAACTACAACAACAGATTCTGAAGGAAACTTTGAATTTACAAATATTAACAAATATGAAAATGGAGTTGAGATAAACTATAATATTGAAGAAGTTCCTGTAGAAGGATACACTGGTATAATCACTGGAGATTTCAAAACAGGATATACAATAACTAATACTCATGAAACAATAAAAACATCTATTGAAGGTATTAAGTATTGGAATGATAGTAATAATAAAGATGGATTACGTCCACAAAGTATAATTGTACACTTACTAAAAAATGGTAAGAGACTTGAAGAAGATAAATATCTAGAAGTTACAAGTACAAATAATTGGGAATTTAAATTTGATAATTTAGATGCCTATGAAAATGGAAAATTGATAGAATATGATGTTGAAGAAGATGAAGTAGCTGAATATAAAATGACTAAATTGAAAAATGGAAACATCATAGTTATCACAAATACTCATGATTCAAAAGAATTAACTGTATCAGGTGAAAAAACATGGAATCATGATGGAAATGATTTTGAAAAACCTGAAAGTATAACAGTAAAACTTACTGGTATAGATTCAGATAAAAAAATAGTTGTTGAAGAATCAAAGAAAGTTAGTAAAGAAGATTCATGGAAGTATGAATTTACAAAATTACCAGAATATAAAGATGGTAAGAAAATAACTTATACTATCAGTGAAGATGCAATAATAGATTATACTGCTGAAATAAAAGGCTATGACATCTTGAATACATATACACCACAAGTCTTTGATATTGATGGTCAAAAGACATGGAACGATGCAGATAACCAAGATGGTAAGAGACCTAAATCAATTAATATTAAACTTATTGGAAAAGTAGATAACAATTTAGTTGTTGAAATACCACAAGAAGTAAAAGCAGATAGTGAAGGTAATTGGAAATATCACTTCAAAGATGTTAAAAAATATGCTAACGGAAAAGAAATAACTTATTCTATTGAAGAAGAAACAATTGACGGATACAAGATGATAAAAGGGGAAGAATATAATATATCTAATGAACATACACCTGAGACAATAACTTATACTGTATCTAAAGTATGGGATGATGAAGACAATAATGATAACTTAAGACCAGACCATATTGATGTTACATTACTTCAAACAATTATTGATGAAGAAGGTAAAAAAGTAACATCAGAATACAAGAAACAAACAATAAAAGAAGTTGATGGACTATGGACATATACATTTAAAGATTTACCTAAATATTACAAAGGAAATCAAATAGAATATACTATATTTGAAGATAGTGTAAGTAAGTACATTACATCATATTCAACACAACAATATCAAGATAATAATATTACACAAGTTATTAATAATACTCATACACCAGAACTAACAACAATCAAAGGTTATAAGAACTGGGATGATAATGATAATCAAGATGGATTAAGACCAAAAATAATTAAAGTACAACTTTATATAGATGGTACTCCAGATAGAATTATTGAAGTATCTAGCGATACAAATTGGTATTATGAATTTGATAACTTAAGAGTTTATAATGATAAGAAGAAAGTAACATATACTGTAAAAGAAATAATTGAAAATAATATTACAGAAACAGATAGTGAAAATGAAAATTATTCAAGTACGGTAGAACAAGATGAAGAAGGCAACTTTGTAATCACTAATAAACATACACCACAAACAACTAGTATAATAATCAAAAAGATTTGGAATGATGTAGATAATAAAGATAACATTAGACCTAATTCTATAAAGGTAAATGTTTATAAAAACAAAAAATTATACAAGCAAGTAGAATTGACTGAAGAACTTGGATGGATGATAGAAATAACTGATTTACCAAAATATGAAAATGGAAAGATCATAGAATATACTATTGAAGAAGAAATAATTCCAGGTTATGAGGTAAAATATGAAACAAATGAAAACTTGTATACTATAACAAATACACATAATCCAGAACCAGATGATACAGTAATCACTCCTCCAAAAACAGGAACAAGTGGTACAAATGTAGTTGTTTATGAAAATATTATTTATTATGATGATAAGAAAAAATTATTTACTATCAAGAAAGAGAATGCGTAAAAACATTCTCTTTTTATTGATATACATGAAATAAAATGATATAATATGGGCAATTTAAGGAGATTATATGAAGAAGAAAAGAATAATTTTTTTACTAATATTAAATTTAATTATCTTAGTTTTTTCTTTTATAGCTTTTAGTAAAATATATAATATAAATACAAAGAATAATAAAAATCAAACTATTATTAAAGAGAATAATAAAAAAACTAATATTAGTGAACCTATTAAAGAAGAAACAATTACTCCAATAGATATTAATGAATTAAGAAAAAAATATAATAATAGTGATATTATTGGAGTACTAAAAATAGATAGTATTAACTTAGAAAGTATTATTACCAAAACATATGATAATAGCTATTATTTGAATCATTCACTTTATAAAAATAAAAGTGATTTGGGAACAGAATTTATTGATTATAGAAATAAAAACGATTTAATAAATGAAAAACAAATTAATATATATGGACATAATACTGATAATATACAACTTATGAATCAATTACAATTTCATAAATTAGAAAAAATACTAAAAAAAGAAGAATTTGATAAATTAGGTAAAATTATATTATATATAGATAATAATGTAATAGTATATGAAAAAGTATTAATAAAAATTATTACTACAGATTATGAGTATACAAGATTAGAATATATAAGTGATGAAGAATATTACAATCATATTAACAATTTATTATCTAATGTTACAAATTGTATTGATAATTGTTCTATAAATAATGATATAATAATTCTTCAAACATGTTATTATACTCCGGAAAATTCATTCATTTTATTAGTTGGACAAAAAATAAATAATAATTAAAAAAACTTGAAAGAAGAATTAAATAAATATATACTAAATATAGAAAGAGGTATATATGAAAAAACTAAATGAATTAATTGATTGTGAATTTGAAACAGAAATTAATGGAATTAAAATAAATTCAAAAGAATGTAAAAAAGGTGACTTATTTATATGTACTATGGGTGTAAAAGCAGATAGACATGATTTTGTAGATGATGCGATTAAAAATGGAGCAGTCGCTATAATTGCTTCAAAAAAAATAAATGTTGATGTTCCAGTTGTATATGTAGAAGATACAAATACTATAATGCCAAAATTAATGCAAAAATTTTATGATAATCCACAAAAAGAAATAAAAATAATAGCTATTGGAGGAACAGATGGAAAAACTTCAAGTAGTACAATAATTCAAACATTAATAGGAAATGATAAATGTGGATATATTGGAACTAATGGTTATTCATGCTCCAAATTTAAAAAAGACACTAATAATACAACACCGGATGCAGATAAATTATATGGATATTTTAGAGAATTTTTAGATAGTGGATGTGAATATGTTGCAATGGAAACTTCATCAGAAGCATATTTTAGACATAGATTAGATGATTTAGAATATGAAGCAGGATTAATTACAAACATAACACGTGAACACATAAATATACATAAAACATTTGAAAATTATTTAGAATGTAAAAAGCAAGAATTTAAACAAGTAAAAAAAGAAGGATATGATATATTAAATTATGATGATGAACACTATAAAGATTGCTTGGAAGCATGTTCATCAAATGTTCTAACATATGGTCAAGATAAAAATTGTGATTTATATATAAAGCATTTTGATATATATACAAACCGTAGCGAAATAGATATTATATATAATAAAAAAGAATATCATATAACATCGCCATTACTTGGAGATTTTAACGTTTATAATTTATGTGGTGCTTTGTTAACTTGTCTATCTTTAGGATTTAAAATGGAAGATATGATTCCAAGAATTGAAAAACTTGAAGTAGATGGAAGATTAGATGCATTAGATAACCACGGATTAAATTTTAATGTTTGGGTTGATTATGCACATACACCAAATGGAATAACTAAATTATTAAATTTTGTACATAGATTAGATATTAATAGATCAATTGTTGTAATAGGACAAGCAGGAGAAAGAGACCCATATAAAAGACCAGAAGTAGGCAAATGTGTTGTAGAAAACTCAGATTATGCTATATTTTGCTATGAAGATCCAAGAAGTGAAGATCCAATGAATATATGTCAAGATATAATAAAAGACATAAAAGATACACATAACAATTATGAAATAATAATAGATAGAGAAAGTGCAATAAAACATGCAATTGATATTGCACAAAAAAATGATTTAGTTCTAATACTTGGAAAAGGTAATGAAACATATGAAAAACTAAAAAATGAAACTATTTATTTCAATGATGAAGAAGTTGCTTTAAAATACATAAAAGCAAGAAAAGAAAGAGATGATTTAAATAAAAGATAAGATAACAATAGATGAACTTGTAAATATATATGCATCAGGTTATTTAGGAATAGACATGATGGATGAATATAAATTAAAACTTTATGCATTAAAAGATATATATAATTATCTAGAAAGTATAATTAAAGATAATAAATTAAAAATAAATATTAAAGATAAAATAAAGCAACAAAAAAGTACAACTGATAGAAACAAGATAACAAGTGCTTTAATTATATGCAATAAACTAGAATTACCAATAGAATTAACAATAATGTTAAAAAAGAAACTTAAAGAATTAGGACAATTTGATAATTTTAATTAGGAGGAATAATAATGGAATATATTACACCAGAAATGATAATAAAAATACTATTATCAATTTTATTAGGGAGTTTGATTGGATTAGAAAGAGGAAAATCAGCAAACTATACAGGATTAAAAACTTATCCGATAGTTTGTTTAGGAACATGTATTGTAGGAATACTTGGTAATGTATTAGATTATAATGAACCAACTTGTTTAGCTAGAATTGCTGCAGGTGTAATATCATGCATAGGATTACTTGGAGCAGGAATTATTATTAAAGATGAAAATGAAAGTAAAGTTGTATCGTTAACTACAGTTGCAGTAATATGGTTTACATCTATAATAGGACTTGTAATAGGAACTAATTATTATATATTAGGAGTAATAGGAGTAATAGGATATTTTATAACATCATTTTGTATGAATAAAATAGAAAATAGATTTAGAGAACCTAAAAAAAATATATTATTTTTCTTTAAAAAATAAACATAATAACCAAATTAAATTGGTTATTTTTATATTATAAAAATGAGACAAGAAATAATCCATAAATATCAAATAAAATAAATAATAAAATAGAATTATATTCAATATACTTGTCAAATGCTAATAATAATATAATTATAAAAGAAAATATAAAAGTAACTAAAGAAAAATAAAAATTTTTTTACGTTGATATTATTGACTCAAATAAGATTGAACGAATTTAAGCCTTATTTTTCAATGGTTTCATAAAACTTGACTTTAATTTAATAATTAGATACAATAGAAAACGTCACGTGAAAAAAGAAGAGGTGTATTATGAATAAAGATGGTTTACCCACCGATATATTTTATTTAATTAGAACGGGCAAAAAGAAAGAAATAAATGATTTAATTGATTCAAATGGATTCGATGTAAATCAAAAGGATACTATAGGAAATGATGTGGTATCTAGACTAGTTTTAGATGGATTCTATGAAGAAGCTTTAAAACTTGTTAATAAAAAAACTTGGAATATAAACAATATCAACATTAATGGAGATAGTATTATACACATCCTTGGTTTAAAAAACAACTTAGGTTCAATGAAAGTATTTAATGAAATAATAAAGAAAAAGAAATTAGATTTAAATATTGTTAACAATAACAATTTAAGATCTATAGATATTACAATATCAAACAATAATTTATATATGACATTAAATATATTAAAAAAATCAGATTTAAATAATATGGATGAGGATTTATTAAAAAAGATATTTAATAAATTTATATATAATGATAGTTATGGTAAATATAGTAAGATTTCTAATTTAGAAACAATTATTGATTCATTTAATCATAAGAAATTATCATATAAAATAAGAAGAATTATTAATAAGATAAGAGATAATTTCAACTTGATAAAAGAAAATATAATGAATAACAATATAAATATTATAAATACTATAATGGTATAAATAGATGTACATTTGTACA
>CADCRC010000159.1 GCA_902803795.1 uncultured Erysipelotrichaceae bacterium
AAACTTTAACTAGCTTTTGTATTAAGCTATTTAAATTATTCATTTTAAATAGTAATTAAAAAAAGAATCTATAGTTTCAATTTAGATTCATTCTTTTTATAAATAATTGTTCCAAGCCATAAACTTATAGTTATTAATAATATTATTAAAAATACTCTGTCACCAGTATTAGGATTATTTAATACATCTATTACATTTAATTTTTCTATTTTCTTATATGCAAGTTTAATTGTGACATCTGTATCTGGCATTTTAAATTCATAATTATTATTACTTAACTTCTTATATTCTATTTTATTGTTATTTTTATCTATAATTTCTATTGTTTCTACTTCAAATCCTTCTTCTGGAATAATTGTAAACTTGACAGTATCTTCATATACTACTGCTTTAGCATCATTTACTTCTATTTCTATTTCCTTAGTATTTTTATTATCTTCTACATTAATGGCATTAGATACCCTTTCATAACTTGGTATTATTGTAACGTCGCTTGCTGGCATAATAAATTGATAATTTATATTATCAGTAGTGGTATATGTTATTTCATTTTCATTACTATCTAATATTTTAACATTATTCAACTTAAATCCTTTAATTGGAGTTATTGTGAAATTTACTTCTTCTTCAAATTCTACTTGAGTTAAATCATTAATGTTGATGTTTAGATCTTTTGTCTCATTTACTATTTCAATATTAATACTATTTTTTACTTTTTCATAAACTGGTGTGATGGTAATATTGGATCCAGGCATAGTAAATGTATATTGATTATCAACATTCGTATATTCTATGATGTTATCATTATTATCTTTAATATTTATACTTTGAACTTTGTATCCTTCAGCTGGAGTAATTGTAAAATTAATTTCTGTTAGTTCTTCAATATTTATTATGTTATCCAAATTTGATATAGTACCTTTTGTGTCATCATTATCTATAACTATGTTGCTTTTATTTAAATCTCTAATAACATAAGGATTTTCTTTGCTACCTGTTCCTTCGACATATTTAATTCCATCTATTAATGATATTACTGGTTTTATATCTCTTACTTTGTTAACGTCTTCTATAATATCAGAATTATGAACAGATGCTCCAGTATATTGAAATCTTCCAGGATCCATTAGCCAAAATCTAGAACTATTGTGTATTACATTACTATTTCCTATTAATGAATATTCACTTATAGTTAATAAGCCCACTGGATAGGTTAGTTTTGCTTTATTATTGCTTAGACTAAACATGTCTGTTATATTTTGACAGCTTAAATTACCAGGACTTACGATAATTAGATATGAATATTGAGAAATGCTTCCACCATTAGGATCCCATCCACCTTTATCATAAATAGTTCTATTATCACAATATATAGTATCTTCTATTTTGTCATTATAATCTAATAAATAGTACTCATACCATTCATCAATTATTGATTTTATAAGGGAGTCTGTTGCATTTACGTTATCAGCACTGAGCATATTTTCTAATGCTGTTTCCACTGTTAGTCCTCCACTTAATTCAATATAATAGGCATCTACTCCTACTACTGTGTAATAATATCTTACTGTACTACAAGTAGAACTACTGCTTTCACACGTATAATGATGATTGTCATCTATGTTACTAGATAAATCAGAAAGTGTATATATTCCATTGGAATAAGTTACATTTTTTCCATATTTTTTTCCATATGTACTAAAAGAAGTAGTAATATTAGACATAGTTAGTGTATTTGGGTTAAACATATAACCTAAATAAGCAACTGATTTTTCCGATTCATTAAAATAATCGCTATAAATTGAGTCATAATAATTTGTACATTTCCCGTTTTTTGGATTACCATTAAATAATAGTTTTACTCCTCCAGTATCTGTTGTTCTGATAATTTGCCAACAAAAATTCCCAAATATTACATTGTTTTTATTCTGAACTTCATCACCCTCTGTATTATTGGATGCATACCAATGATATATTTTTTTAGATGGTTCTTCTGTAAATGAATCGTGATGTTCTCTTGTGTACTCTTTTGCAAGACCACCATTTTCCGCTTCCTCTTTTAAGACATCATAAATATAATGTGATTTCGCATTTACGATAAAAGGTAAAAAGAATAGGTTTATAATAATTAATAATAATAATTTTCTCTTCAAGAATATTCACTTCCTTATTATTATTTTAATTATAACATTTTTTTCTAAAAAAATAAATTCAATTATCTCTTTTGTTATTTATAGTATATAAAAAAAACCATCGTCCTTTCGAACCAATGAATTTTTATACTCAAATTTAACTTCTCAATTTATTATATATGTTAAATCGAATCTTTTGTTTCAAAAAAATAGAACGTATTGCGAAATGATACGAGTATTATAATAGAAAAAAGATGATTTTCATCGTCAATTATTTACTGTTTCAATTAGTTTCATATCTTTGTCGTATATTTTTTGATTTCGATTAATTTTTTCAATATAATTGTTACATTGTTCAATAATACATTGAAGAAAGAATTTAATTAATCCTAGCATATTACCATTTCTACTCTCATTTAAATATTTATGATAACTGGGTTTATATAATTCAATAACTTCAGATAAAAATAGTATCGGTTCTTCGTGTGCAAGTAGCGATAGTTGTATAGGTATAAGTGTTCTTCCTAATCTTCCATTTCCATCTCTATATGCATGTATTGTTTCAAATTGAGAATGAGAAATTGCCATATTTATGAATAGTGGAACTTCTTCTGGAACAGGTGGAACAACTATAGCTTCTTCAATTGTACAGCCTTTTGGTCCTATCCATTTTTGAACATTTCTAATTTTCCCAGGTTCTTTGTTATTTCCACGAACACTATCTAAAAGAATTTTATGCATTGCATTTAATTTTTTTATATCTAGTTTACTATTATCAGTTAAAACTTTTTTGAGTACTCTATAACTTTTTTTAAATTTTGGATTTTACTAGTTTGGTAAATTATTTTTATGAAAAAGAAAAATGAAAAAGACCTAGAGCTTCTAAAGTTTTCTAGTCACATTTCATATATAATATTATATTATTTAAAACAAAAAAGCAAGTCAGACGCATCCAACTTGCTCAGATGGGATCCGAAGATACACCATCGCCATTCACATTTATAAT
>CADCRC010000160.1 GCA_902803795.1 uncultured Erysipelotrichaceae bacterium
AGTTTCATCGAATATTTGTCTAGCATAATATGTCATTATTGAAATAATAGCAATTCTATTTCTACGACTTTTATCCATTTAATTCCCTCCTGCGTAAGTATTATATCATAAATTGACAAATATGAACGGAGAAACGGCATTACAAAAATTAAAAGAAAATACTAATTTCAAAATACCAACCATAGCTCTTACTGCTGATGCAGTTGCTGGAGCAAAAGAAAAATATGTTAGTGAAGGCTTTATAGATTATATTGCTAAACCTTTTAGCAAAGATCAAATAAAAGAAAAATTAGATTTAGTATTTAGTTCAAATAAAGTAAACTTGAATGCCGAAAATGAAGTAGCAACAGAACAAACTATTGAAAATGCAGATATACCAAAATATAATCCAACTATAGATAGATTCAAAGATACACCAGCTTATATAATTGGTGGAGAATCTAATAATATTGATTCTAATAGTAATAATTAATGAAATAGTATTTACACTTAATTTATATTTGTTTTTAATACAGATATATTATATTGTTAGAAGATAGAAAAAGAGTATTAAGACCAATAATATATAATAATAAATTTAAAAAATTATGTAGAGATTAGAAAAAAAATCTAATCTTTTTATATTGACATAAATAATAATATAATATACAATATTATTGTATTAATAAAGTAATACAACGAGGTGATAAAATGGAATTTACATTTGATAATAATATTCCAATATATATTCAATTATTAGAATATATGAAAATATATCTTATATCTGGAGTATATAAATGTGGTGAGAAATTACCATCTGTTAGAGAGTTTGCAACAATTTTTAAAGTAAATCCTAATACGATGCAAAAGGCTTTAGCGGAACTTGAAAGTATGAATCTTATTTATACTGAAAGAACAAATGGCAAATATGTTACTAAAGATGAGAAAATAATAGAAAAATTAAAAGATGAATATGCTATAACACTCGCTAAAAGCTATTTTCAAGGAATGAAGAAAATAGGTTTAGGTAAAGCTGATTCAATAAAATATTTAGAGGAGATAGATGATTAGTATGAAATTATTAGAAATAAATAATTTAAATAAATCTTTTGATAATAAACAAATATTAAAAGATATAAATTTAAATATATCAAGTGGCAAAATAATTGGATTATTAGGTAAGAATGGAGCAGGTAAAACAACATTGATTAAGTTAATAAATGATTTATTAACTCCAACAAGTGGCGAAATTCTAGTTAAAGGAAATAAAATTGGAATTGAATCTAAAAAGATAATATCTTATTTACCAGAAAGAACCTATTTAAATAAAGAAATGAAGGTTTCTGAAATAATTGAATATTTTAAAGATTTTTATGAAGATTTTGATGATAAAAAAGCTAAAGAATTATTAAATAAATTAGATTTGAATATTAATGAACATTTGACAAAAATGAGTAAAGGAATGCAAGAAAAAGTTCAATTAGTATTAGTAATGTCTAGAAAAGCAGAACTATATATTTTAGATGAACCTTTAGGAGGAGTAGATCCAGCAACCAGAGATTATATTCTTGATACTATTTTATCTAATTTTAATGATAATGCTAGTGTAATTATTTCCACACATTTGATATCAGATATAGAAAGAATATTAGATGAAGTAATATTTATTGATAAAGGAGAAATAGTTCTACAAAGTGATGCAGATAAACTTAGAAATAAAGAAAAATCATCTATTGATGAAATATTTAGGAGGATGTTCAAATGTTAAACAAACTATTAAAATATGATTTAAAATATATGATTAAAAATATGTCTGTTTTTTACATATTATCAATCTTTTTTGCTATAACAACTAGAATATTATTTAATATGAATCAATCTGTTATGATTAAAATACTTAGTCAAATTAGTGTTGGATGTATGTTTGCTATGATTGCAAATACTCTAATAAATACAATAATGAGAAGTTGGATAAGATTTAGTAGTTCATTATATAAAGATGAATCTTATTTAACACACACTTTACCAGTAAGTAAGAATGATTTATATAATTCAAAATTTATACAAACATTGATTTTCTTTATAGTAGGTTTTTTAATAATATTATTAAGTTTATTTATTGCATATTATTCAAAAGATAATTGGATAAGTTTAACTAATTATATTAAAACTATTACTACAGGACTTAATATGAGTACATCATTTTTTATTACTATGGCTATTATTGTTATATTTTTAGAAATATTTAATGCTATTCAATGTGGTTTTTTGGGAATTATTTTAGGTCATAAAAAGAATAACGGAAAAGTTGGATATTCAATATTATTTGGATTTATAATTTATCTAATAGCTCAATTAATTATTCTAGGATTAGTATTCATATATGGATTATTTGATTCAACAGTAATGGAATTATTTAAAACTGCTACAATTAATATTGATGTTAACGCATTTAAAGTTTTAGCTATTGTATCATCATTATTATATTTAGTTATTATTACAATAATGAGTTTAATATGTAAAAATGAATTAAATAAAGGTGTTAATATTGAATAATAAAATAATTACAATAAAAAATATAAATAATAAAATGTAGGATTATTACAAATTAAATTGTTATTTTTCCTACATTTTTTATTTTTAAATAAAAAATATTTGAATAACGATAAAAATAATATATAAGTTATTTAAAAATATACAAAAATAAGATATAATTAATAAGATAGGAAGTGATAGAATGTATAAAGTAATTAAGAATGAAAAAATAAGTTCTAATTCATATTATATGGAAGTAAATTGTCCTATATTAATAAATAAAGCTATGCCAGGACAATTTGTTATAATAATGACTAAAAAGGATAGTGAAAGAATACCTTTAACAATATATGATATTGATGAAGAAAAAGAAACATTAAAACTTATTTATCAAGTTGTAGGTGCATCAACTGAAGAATTGTCTAAAGAAAAAAAAGAAGTATTTGCTGTTGTAGGACCATTAGGTAATGCAAATATTATATGTGAAAATCCAAAAGAATATAAGAATAAAAGAATAGTTTATGTTGCAGGAGGAGTAGGTATTGCACCAGTTTACCCACAAGTTAAATATCTAAATTCAAAAGGAATAAAAGTAGATATAATATATGGAGCAAGAAACAAAGAATTATTATTAATAAAAGATGAAATAGAAAAAATTTCAAATAAAGTAATGTATGCAACAGATGATGGAAGTTATGGAACTAAAGGATTTGTTACTAATGTTCTAGAAGAAAATATAAATAATTATGACATATGTGTAGCAATAGGTCCTGTAATCATGATGAAAAACGTATGTGAATTAACTAAAAAATATAATTTACCTACAATTGTTAGTATGAATCCTCTTATGATTGATGGAAGTGGTATGTGTGGTGCATGTCGATGTGAAATAGAAGGGAAACCAAAGTTTGCATGTATAGATGGTCCAGAATTTGATGGACATAAAGTTAATTTTGATTTAGCATTAAAAAGAATGAATATATTTAAAGAAGAAGAAAAAGAAAAATGGGAACAAATGAAGAGGAAATCAGGTGAATAATATGGATGGTTTTGAAAGAGTAAAAATGCAAACACAAGATGCAAATATAAGAAACAAAAACTTTGAAGAAGTAGAACTAGGATTTTCTAAAGAAGAAGCATTAAAAGAGGCAAATAGATGTCTTCATTGTAAACTTCCAAAATGTGTTGAAGGATGTCCAGTAAATATTATGATACCAGAATTTATAAAAGCAATAAAAGAAGATAATATAAAAAAAGCATATGAAATAATAAGTAAATCATCATCACTTCCAGCAATATGTGGAAGAGTGTGTCCACAAGAAAAGCACTGTGAAGGGAAATGTATAAGAGGAATTAAAGGAGAACCAATCGCAATAGGCGCACTTGAAAGATATGTTGCAGACTATGCACTAATAAACAATTTTACAATTAAAGTAAATAAAAAGAAAATAAATAAAAAAGTAGCAATCATAGGAAGTGGTCCAGCAGGCCTTACATGTGCAGGAGAATTAGCAAAAAATGGAGTAAAGGTAGAAATATTTGAAACACTTCATAAACCAGGTGGAGTATTAACATATGGAATACCAGAGTTTAGACTTCCAAAAGATATAGTAAATAAACAAATAAAAAATTTAAAAAAACTAGGAGTTTCAATAAATTTAAATGTTCCAATAGGAAATGCTATAACAATAGATGAATTAAAAAAATCATATGATTCAGTATTTATCGCAACAGGAGCAGGTATTCCAAAATTTATGTCAATAGAAGGAGAAAATGCAAACGGAGTATTTTCTGCAAATGAAATCCTAACAAGAATAAACCTAATGGGTGCATATAAAGAAGATTCAAAAACACCATATAAAAAAGGAAAAGTAGCCTACGTTATAGGTGGAGGAAATGTCGCAATGGATGCTGTTAGATGCTTAAAAAGACTTGGTATAGAAACGCACTTGATGTATAGAAGATCAGAAGAAGAATTACCTGCAAGAAAAATGGAAGTAGAACATGCAAAAGAAGAAGGAATAATATTTAATTTACTTCAAAATCCTAAAAAAATACTAGTTGATGAAAATAACAATGTAATAGGTATGGAAGTTGTTGATATGGAATTACTTGAAGCAGGAGAAGATGGAAGAAGACAGGTTCAAGAAAAAGAAAATTCAATTCATAAAATTGATTGTGATATGGTTGTTATGGCACTTGGAACAAGTCAAAATCATGAAGCATTAAAAAACAGTAAAATTAAATTATCAGATAAAGGATTAATTGAAGTTCAAAATAGTAAAACATCTATTAATCATGTATATGCAGGAGGAGATGCTGTAACAGGTTCAGCAACAGTAATTCTAGCTATGGAAGCAGGTAAAAAGGCAGCTAAAGAAATACTTGAAAGTTTTAAAAAATAAACAAGTAAAAAATTTTAAATTGGTCTATTATAAGTATAATAAAAATCTAAAAATATTATTTAATCATATTAAAATTAAATGTTATATAAGAAAAGATAATCAATATAATAACAAACACTATAACAAACGAGTAGGTGATAAATTGAAATCAGACAAAAATATATTAATCGCATTTATATTAAATATTTCTTTTTCTATTTTTGAATTAATAGGAGGAATATTAACCAATAGTGTTGCGATTTTATCAGATTCATTACATGATTTAGGGGATGCTACAAGTATTGGAATATCTTATTTTTTAGAGAAAAAATCAAAACAAAAGCCAGATGAAACATATACATATGGATACTTAAGATATTCTATTTTAGGAGCATTCATAACAACGGTAATTTTATCAATAGGTAGCATATTTGTAATAATTGAATCTATTAAAAGAATTATAAATCCAGTAAATGTAAATTATAATGGTATGATTATATTTTCTATATTTGGAATAATAGTTAATCTAATCGCAAGTTATGTTACAAAAGGAGGAGACTCACTAAACCAAAAATCAGTTAACTTGCATATGCTTGAAGATGTATTAGGTTGGATAGTTGTATTTGTAGGATCCATTTTAATGCGATTTACTGATATTAAATTCATTGATGCGATAATGAGCATTTTAATATCACTATTTATATTTGTTAGTGCAGTTAGAAACTTAAAAGAAATACTTGATTTATTCTTAGTTAAAAAACCTAAAAAAATAGATATTAACAAATTAAAAGAACATATAAAAAAGATAGAAGGAGTAAAAAATATACATCATATACATGTATGGAGTATGGATAATATAAATAATTATGCAACACTTCATATTATTACAAACTCTAAAAATACAAAGCAATTAAAACATAATATAAGAGAAGAATTTGAAGAATTCAATATAAATCATGTAACAATAGAAATAGAAAGTACAGATGAATTTTGTGAATGCAAAGAATGCAAATCAAAGACAGATAATAGTATTCACTACCATAACCATCATTAAACAAATCTGATATATAAAGAAAATATAGAAAATAATAAATAAGATAGAGGTGTAGATATGGATGAGAGATTCAATAAGAATATAGATAAATTAAAAGAGTTATATTTAAAAGATTCAAATGATACAGATAAAAAACTTAATGAATTTATAAATAATATTGATAACAAAACAAATTTAGGAGTATTTGGAGATGTTGATAAAAACATATTATATAATGTAATATTAATAATAATTATATTATTACTTGGTCTTATAACATTTAGATATTCAAGTGAAGATATACCAATTGTAGGATTATACTATTTTGGATTTGTCTTTTTTATAGCTGGTATCTTAATTAGTAATACAACACCAATATTTGGGCTTATATTTTTATTATCTCATGGAGGAACAGGCTTTGCATTAATGACAATTCCAACTATTATATCAATATTAAACGAACCATATATGAGTGATAATCCTAAACTAATATATATGTATCTTGGAATTATAATTATTATACTTATTATAGCAAGCATTATAGCTGTATTAAATAATTTAAGCAATAATTTAAAAAAGAATAAAAATGTATTTAGTCTAGCTTTAACACTATTTACAATAGACTTATTGCTTATTATATTACTTCCAATAATAGCTAATTATCTAGTTTAATTAAATGTTAGAAATATAATATTTTTAACATTTTTTATATGGTGTTATAATATTTAGTAGGTGAGATGTATGAAAAAAGAAAGAAATTTTACTAAAGTATATATTTCAGATAGAGCATATAAAAGGCAAAAAACAACTAAACATCCATGGATATTTGATAATGAAATAGAAAAAATAGAAGGCAAGTATATAAATGGTGAATTAGTAGATGTATTAAGTTCAAAGAAAACATATATAGGAACTGGTTTTATAAATGATAATTCTAAAATAAGAATTAGAATAATATCAAGAAATGCAAATGATATATTTGATGATGATTTTATAAAAAGAAGATTAAAACATGCAATTGACTACAGAAAAAATGTAATGGGTGAAGA
>CADCRC010000161.1 GCA_902803795.1 uncultured Erysipelotrichaceae bacterium
CCTTTAGCTCCTGCTTTTCTTGCATTTCTAATAGCTTTCTTTTGTGCCATTCTAAATGAGGATCTATTTTGAATTTGTTGTGCTATTGATTGAGCAACTAAAGATGCATCTAGATCTATATTTTTTATATCTACAATTGAAATTTGTACTTTTTCATCAACTAATTTAGATAATGCTTTTTTTAGTTTTTCAATTTCTTCTCCGCCATGACCAATTATTACTCCTGGTTTAGAAGTATGAATAACTATTTCACATTTCTTATCAGTTCTTTCAATATCAATTGATGAAATAGATGCATTAGATAAATTCTTATCAACATATTCTCTTATTTTTATATCTTTTGCTAAAGTTTTAGCAAAATCTTTATTATTTGAATACCATTTTGCTGTCCATTCTTTATTGATTCCAAGTCTTAGTCCATTTGGACTTACTTTTTGTCCCATATAACTAATCCTCCTCTTTCTCTAAGTTTCCTACTTTAATAGTAATATGACTAATTCTATGATCTCTATGTCCTATATGACTTCTTGAATCAAAGAAATGTCTTTTTAAAGTTGGTCCTTGATCGATTCTTGCGTCTGTTACAAATAAATCTTCTTGTTTTGCTTCAAAATTATTCACTGCATTAGCAATAGCTGAATCTAAAACTTTTTCTATTGTTCTTGCAGATTTATTATTTGTATTTCTTAATATATTTTTTGCGTCATCTACTTGTTTTCCACGTATTAAATTAATTGTTATTCTTGCTCTTACTGGTGATATTCTAATTTTACTTGCTCTTGCTCTTGTTTCCATTTTTGCCTCCAAAATTATTTCTTATCTTGACCATGGCCACCAAATTTACGTGTTAATGCAAATTCGCCTAACTTATGTCCAACCATATCTTCTGTTACATATACTGGAATAAATTCTTTTCCATTATGTACTGCAAAAGTATGTCCTATAAAATCTGGAAAAATTGTTGAACGACGTGACCAAGTTTTAATAACTTCTTTCTTACCAGTTTTATTTAATTCTTGGACCTTTTTTAGTAATCTTTCAAATACATAAGGTCCTTTTTTTGTACTTCTTGCCATTATATCACCCTTTCTTATTTACCGTTTCTATGACGTAATATAAGTTTATCTGACGCCTTTTTCTTTCTTGTCTTTAATCCAAGTGCTGGTTTACCCCAAGGAGTTGATGGTGCACTTCTACCTACAGGAGCTCTTCCTTCACCACCACCATGTGGATGGTCATTAGGGTTCATAACAGAACCTCTAACTGTTGGTCTTATTCCCATGTGACGCTTTCTTCCAGCTGTACCATATTTAACAAGATTTGCATCTTCATTTCCTACAACACCAACTGTAGCTTTACATGTTCCTAAAACTTTTCTTTGTTCACCACTTGATAATCTAATTAATACGTATTTTTCTTCTCTACCTAGAATTTGTGCAGATACACCAGCTGATCTTGCTAATTCTCCACCTTTTCCAGGTTTTAATTCTATATTATGAATTAATGTTCCTACTGGAATGTTTGAAATTGGTAATGCATTACCTACAACTATATCAACATTTTCTCCAGATTCAACTTTGTTTCCAACTTTTAAATCTTTTGGAGCTAAAATATATCTTTTTTCTCCATCTATATAATTGATTAGTGCAATATTACAATTTCTATTAGGATCATATTCTATTGATGATACTGTTCCAGCAATATTTTCTTTATTTCTTTTAAAATCAATTAAACGATAACGTCTTTTTTCTCCACCACCATGATGTCTAACAGTAATTTTTCCTGAATTATTTCTTCCACCTGTTTTCTTGATTGTAGTTGTTAATTTCTTTTCAGGAGTTGATTTAGTAATTTCTTCATTCACTAATGTGTTCATTTGTCTACGTCCTGGTGTAGTTGGTTTAAAATTTTTAATTGCCATATTATTCTCCTCCTTCTAACCAAGATCTAATGTTTGACCATCTTTTAGAGTTATGATTGCTTTCTTATATTTGTTTGTATATCCACCATAACGTCCTACTCTTTTTTTCTTTGGTTTTACATTTATTGTTGAAATACTAGCAACTTTTACCTTGAATATTTTTTCAATTGCTTCTTTAATTTCTAATTTTGTTGCTTTTGGTATAACTTTAAAAGTATATTTATTTTTACTATTTTTTTCATTTTCACTTTTTTCTGTTGTGATTGGTCCTAAAATTATACTTAAGTATTTAGTGTCTGTCATTATTTAAGCACCTCCTCAATATATTTAAGTGCTTCTTCTTCAATCACCATGATATCTGATGATATTATATCTAATACATTTATTTCATCTGCAAAGATTAAAATAACATTTTGTAAGTTTCTTGAAGATAAGATTGCATCTTCTCTATTGTCATTAGCAAGTACTAATAATACTTTTTTATTAGCAACTTCTAATTTTTTTAGTGTAGCAGACATAGTTGATGTCTTATTATCTTTTAATTCTAATTTTTCAATTACAACTATTTCATTATCTATAGCCTTTTGTGACAATGCAGATTTAAGTGCTAATAGTCTTTCTTTTCTATTTTGTTTTTTACTATAATCTCTAGGTACTGGTGTTCCATATCTTCCACCACCTACAAATTGAACTGCTCTAATAGAACCTTGTCTTGCATGACCTGTTCCTTTTTGTCTATATGGTTTTCTTCCACCACCATTTACTTCAGATCTAGTTTTTGTAGAATGAGTTCCTTGTCTTAAACTTGCTAAAGAAAGTGTTATAGCATCTTTTACAACATAATTATTTGGAGTAATTTCAAATATATCTTTATTTAAGTTTAATTCTTTTACTTCTTCTAATTTTGAATTATAGTATTTTGCTTTTTTCATATATTAACCCTCCTTATAATTATCCTTCTTGACTTTCTACAGATTTTTCTGTTTCTTCTATTTCTTTATTTTCATCAGTTTTTTCTTCAACTTGTTCTTGAATATTTTCAGTAACTTCTTCATTATTAGTTCTTTCTTCTACTATTTCATATTCTAATAATTCAGGTGCTTCAACCTTCTTATCAGGATTTTTAATAGCAGTATGAATTATTACTAAAGATTTTTTAGGTCCAGGAACATTACCTTTAACAAGAATAACATTGTTTTCTAGATCAATTTCTACAACTTCTAAATTTTGAATAGTTCTTTTTACATTACCATATTGTCCAGGCATTTTTTTACCTTTTAATACGTGCATTGGTAATAATGTACCTAAAGATCCTACTCCTCTATGATATTGAGAACCATGTCCCATAGGTCCTGTATGTTGATTATGTCTTTTTATTACGCCACTAAATCCATGTCCTTTACTTCTTCCTGTTACGTCAACTATATCCCCTGCGCTAAATACTGAGGCATCTAATGTTTGTCCTAATTGATATTCTTCAGGTGAGATTCCTCTAATTTCTCTAAAGAAGCGCTTAGGTGTTGTTTTTGCTTTTTTAGTTATTCCTTCTGATGGTTTATTGCTACGTTTTGAAATTATTGTTTCATATCCTAATTGAATAGCATTGTATCCATCTTTTTCAACTGTTTTTATTTGAGTTATTACATTTGGTTCAACTTCAATAACAGTTACTGGAATTAACTCTCCATTTTTTGTAAAAACTTGAGTCATTCCAATCTTTTTACCTAAGATTCCTTTCATTTTTTCCTCCTATTATTTATTTATTGTTTTAATTTGAACATCAACACCGCTTGGTAAATCTAAATGTGTTAATGCATCGATTGTATCCTTACTTGGATTTTTAACATCGATTAATCTTTTGTGTGTACGCATTTCAAATTGCTCACGTGAATCCTTATACTTATGAACTGCTCTTAAAATAGTGAATTTTTCAATATCAGTTGGAAGTGGAATTGGTCCAGATACTTCTCCTCCTGTTCTTTTAATAGTTTCAACTATTTTTAGTGCTGCTTTATCAATAATCTTATGATCATAAGCTTTTAATTTGATACGTAGTTTTTCCATTTTTACCTCCTTACTTACTATATCTTGTATAGACATGTTTTTTGTGCAAAAACCTGATTTTATTTTTGCAACACTACCTGGTGTATCAGCAACCTTGCACATACCTAGATGTCAGCACGTCTATAATTATACATTATTTTCGTTTAAAATCAAGTGTTTTTCAATTTTTTACTCTATAAAATTTAAAAAATATAAAAATATTAAAAAGATTACTTTTTTATTAGTAATCTTTTTAATATTTTTATATATTTATGACCTAGTCATTAGGTGATGCAACGATATTTAGATTATCTGGTCCTTGATTTTGATATTTATAATATGCGGCAGCACCTATCATTGCTGCATTATCTGTGCAATATAAAATTTTTGGATATATAAATTCTATATTATATTTGTTTGCAACTTCTTGTATTTGTTCTCTTATATATGTGTTTGCTGCTACTCCACCTGCAAGCATTATTTGCTTTATATCTTTATTATCATTTAATATCATTTCTATTTTATCTGTTATTTGTTTCACTGCAGAATATTGAAATGATGCTGCAAGATCTGCTTTATTTATTTCTTCATTCCTTTGTTTTGAATTATGAACAAGATTTATACATGCACTTTTTAGTCCACTGAATGATAAATTATATTTTTCATTATGCATTGCAATTGGTAAATTATATGTATTTTTTCCTTTTCTTGCTAGTTTTTCAAGTTTTGGACCACCAGGATATTCTAAATCAAGTATTCTTGCTACTTTGTCAAATGTTTCTCCAATAGCATCATCTTTTGTGTGTCCAATTTTCTTATATGAATTATGTTTATCCATTAAAGTAAATTCACTATGTCCACCACTTAATACTACAGCAAGACTTGGAAATTTAATATCATGTTCTATATTATTTGCGTATATATGTCCATAAATATGATTTACACCTATTATAGGTTTATTATAGATATAAGATAATGTTTTTGCACATTCTACTCCTACAAGGAGTGAACCTATTAAACCAGGATTTGTTGTTGTTGCAATTAAATCTATATTATTTATTGTTATGTTTGCTTCTTCTAGTGCTTTTTCATAACATTGTGTTATTTGTTTAATATGTTCTCTTGATGCAATTTCTGGTATTACTCCTCCATAATTTTTAAATATATCTATTTGACTTGCTATAATGCATGATAAAACTTTTTTGCCATCTTCAACAACAGCACAACTTGTTTCATCACATGATGTTTCAAAAGCTAATATTTTCATTATATCATCTTCTTTTCTAATCCAAATAAATATGCATCATGACCATTTTTATAATAATTTCTTCTTATTGCATAATTTTTAAAATTATATTTTTTATATAAACATATTGCAGGTATATTTTCTTTGTCCACTTCAAGAGTTGTTGGTTTATTTTTATCCACAATTTTTGTTAACAACTCACTAGCTATTTTTTGTCTTCTATATTCTTTTTTTGTAAAAATATATTCTATTTCTATTCTTTCATAAATTTCATAATAGTATAAATATCCTATTATCTCATTATCTTTTATGTTTATTAAAACTTTAAAAAAATTATTATTATTAAATTCATTTTTTAAATAATTTTTATCCACAATTGTGTTAATAAAATTATCTAGTTCATTTATACTTTCATTATTTATTTCTATAATCATTGTTTTTCCTTTTTTGTTATTGATACTTTTTTTAAATAATAAGGTTCTATATCATGTGCTTTTGTTATATTAATATTTTTAGAATAATTTATTATTTCTAAAATATTTGGGTTATATTCAACTATTTCTATTTTTTCTATATTTTTTTCTTTTAATTTTTCTAGTTCTTCTTTTTGTATAATGAATGTTGATTTTTTATTTATTTCTTTTATTTTTTTCAATAAACTATCTAAATCTATGTATGATTCTTTCAATATTATATTATTATCTTTATCATATATAGCACAATATATATAATCATTTTTATCTAGAATTATAGGTACTTTTATTGTATCAATATTTGTAGATATAGCCATTGCATTTAAAGATGTAATTTTTTTTATTGGAATATCTAGTGAATAGGCCATTGTTTTACATATTGTATTTCCTAATCTTGTTCCTGTAAATGATCCTGGTCCAACATTTGTTATTATGCAAATTATATCCTTTGGAGTTAAATTCAATTCATCTAAAGAATTTTTTATATTTATAATTGATACTTTCGACATATCTTTTTCTTCTTTTTCTATTAGTTGTTTTAATAATTTTTTATCTTCTACTACTCCTAAAATAAATTTACTTGTTGATGTATCAAGATATAATTCTATATTACGTTTTGACATAATTCCTCATATTTGTCTCCATGTGGAGTTAGAATTATTACTCTTTTGTCTTCATCTTGATCACTTGTTCTAAATTCTATATCAAGTCTTTTTGATGGTAAATAGTCTACGATAGTATCTGCCCATTCTATTATAACTATACCATGTTTTTTATAATAGTCTTCTATTCCTATACTATCAATTTTTCCATCTAATCTATATACATCAAAATGATATAATGGCATTTCTCCTGATGTATATTCTTTTATTATATTAAATGTAGGAGATGTTATATCTTCTTGCACTTCTAAACTTTGTCCAAAAGCTTTTGTAAATACTGTTTTACCACTTCCTAAATCACCATTCAAACATATTACCATCTTATCAAATTTTTCTGCTTCAATATTTTGAGCTAAGGATATTGTATCTGATTCATTTAAACTTATATATTTGTACTTCATTTTCTCCTCCGTTTCTTATATATTGTATCACTAATTTATAATTTGTATACTAATTTATTATAATATATAAATTGATATTATAGTTGTCTATTTTTTGTTTTTTAATTAAAATAATCATAAATTGACATTTGTTCATATGTATTTTGTGTTAAGTCTTTAAGTCTTATACCTATTAATCTTATATAATTATTGTTGTAATTTCTTTGTATTGTTTCTTTTGCATTATTATATAATATCTCAACATCATTAGTTGGATATCTTAATTTTGTTTGAAATGATGTTGTCTTAAAGTTAGAATCTTTTATAAATATTACTATTGTTGTTGAGTATAATTTTTTCTTTTTTATTTCTTCTGCTATTTGTTTTATTTGATTATATATTATATTATTTATGTAAGTTATATCATTTGTATCTTCTTTTAAAGTTGATTGAACTCCAATAGATTTTTCTTTTCTTTTATGTGTTTGAATA
>CADCRC010000162.1 GCA_902803795.1 uncultured Erysipelotrichaceae bacterium
GAATTAAATTTTGATAAAAAATATGATAAAAGAGAAAATATTAAAAAAATTTTGAAATACTGAGAATAACGCACATTACACAATGTGCAAAAAAGGGCTCAAGCCCTTTTTTTATAATGCATTACTGGATTTTGCTGCAAAACTAAAGATAAAAGAAATGACTATTAACAAAATACTTTGTCAACAGTCTGAAAGAGACTGTATTAGTATCTTATTTTATTTCATTTATAAATTTATCTATTTCATAATCATTAATATTACTATTATTATAATCTTCTATTATTTCATTTATTATATTATTAAATTCTTTTATAAATGTATTCTTTTCTGTTATTTTATTTTCTGTATATTCTATTTTTATTCTATTTAACATTGAAATAATATTATCTTTATTTAGCAATTTATATTTTTCTTTTATATATTTATATCTTTCATATGAATTATTTATAGAATCTTTTATTTTTTTAAAGTCTTTACTCTTGGAAATACTTCCTTCTCTATGTAGATAATAATATAATGGTTTACTTATATATCCTATTTTATTTATTTTTTCACATACTTTTGTTGATATAGCTATATCTTCATAATTCTTACCCAATGGAAATTTTATATTATTAAATATTTCTCTTTTATATACTTTTTGCCATACATAATTTTTTATTTTATCATCTTTTAAATATTCTTTTATAATATCAACATTATTATTAATAATTAGTTCTTCATTTTTATCTAAATTATTAATATATTTTTTTCCATCTATTATATGATAAAAGTTACAACATGCTACATCTAGATTATTATTTTCTAAAAAAATAATCAATTCTTTATACATTTTTAAACTAATATAATCATCACTATCTACAAAACCTATATATTTACCTTTAGCTATTTCTAAACCTCTGTTTCTTGCAGCTGATAATCCTCTATTTTCTTGATTTATTATTTTTATTTTATAATTTTTCTTTTGATAATCTTCTAATATTTCTTTTGATTTATCAGATGAACCATCATTTATACATATTATTTCTATATTATCTATTAGTTGATTAGTTATAGTATCTAAACACTTTTTTAAATATTTATCAACATTAAATACTGGTACTATTATTGATAGAATAATGGTATTTTTATCATAATTTTCTTTTTGTTTTATAATTAAATTATTTAATAAATTAACATTCTTTTTTTCTAAAAATTCATAATAATATTTAGCTTTATTTGGATAATTATAATTTTCATTCCATGGTTTTATTTTATGTGTATAGTGAACAAGTATTGGATTATATTCATAACCTATAATGTTTGTTATTTGAAAATTATAATTATTATTAGTAGTTTTTATTTTTTTATAAAACATAGTATTTATAACATCTTGATCTTGATAATCTAAAATGTTACTATTTTTACTTATAAAGTTATTAAAGTCTTCTACTTTGAATTGTTTTTTGTATTTATTAACATTTATTAATAATACTCCAGCATTTATATATTTATTATCTTTTTCTAATTCTAGTCTAATGTTATATTTATAGTTACTAGCATCAAAGTTTTCTATTCCTACTATTATATTATTATCAAAATCTGTATTATAAAAATCTAAAATATTACCTCTACATATTATATCTGAATCCAAATAGAGAATTCTATCTATATCATTTGGTAAAATATATGGTGCATATAATCTATAATATGTTTCTTTACTTATATAATCTATTTTTATTGGAAAGTTTATATCTAGATTAAATTTTATACTAATTAGTTTTCCAATTTTATTTGTTTTAATATAATTATCTAGTTTTTCTAAGTTTTCTTTTTTTATATTACTATATATTAGATATATATTTAAATTTTTATTATAAAATGAAAGAGATAATAACATATCTTGTAATATCAAAATATAGTTATCATCTACGCAAACAAGTATATTCATTTTAGTAATCGCACCTCCATAGAGTTCTTGGATATGGTATTACATCACATATATTATATACTCCCAAATCATTTTGAAGTAAATCTATCCAATATTTTCGTGATTCTCCTTTTTCATAACCTTTATATTTCCATCTTTCTACAAATTTTTTTGCAGTTTTTTTGATCATCCCATCTAATACATATTATATTATATCACCAAAAATTGAGATTTTACACTGGAATTATTAGTTCGGAATATCTTAATCCCGACTTTCGCACTTAATATTTTAAAAAATCATCATTTAACCTAGTATTTATAAGGTTTTGTGATGATTTTTATTTAGTATAATCATAGGTCAATATTATTTATTAATTTTCTTAGTTCTTTTATTTCTTCCCAACTTCCGCCCGAGTTTTGCAGTTAATCATTTTATAGATATCAATTCAGCCTTTTTAATGTAAGGTTTTTATTTTGTCAAGAAATCAGTAAATTTTAATACTTAATTCCGTTTTTCAATAAAATATTTAAAATATAATCAAAAAAACGTAAAGAAAAAACTACTTATTATTATCAGATTTCATTTCAAACAATAAATCTCTTAA
>CADCRC010000163.1 GCA_902803795.1 uncultured Erysipelotrichaceae bacterium
AGTTGCACTACAATCTCTTGAATTTTCCGCATCATCCCAAGTTTTCCAATAAAGAGTATGAGCACCTTCATCACTAACACTTTGAGTGTTTGACCTTTTCTTCTTTTTATCATCAATAACACTACCAGTATTAATATTAGTCTTGTCTTTATATAAACTATAATCTCCATTACATCCAGAACCACCAGTATCAGTACATGTTACAGTAGAAGAACCAGATGCAGTATTCTTCCAACCATAACTAGTTGCAGAACATGATGGAACTTCAAAATCAAGTTTTACAGTATAAATAGAAGAATAATCACTGCAATTATTCAAACTATCACATACCCTATATTTAATAGTAGATATTCCTTGCTTAGTAATATTAACATATAATTTTCCTTCACCAGTATTAAAATAATCACTTTTTTTGTTACTTGCATTAACACCAGTAATTATATATTCATATCTTAATTTATTAACTCCACCCTTTACATCTCCATGAACATAATCATATGAACTATCAGCTTGTGTAAATACATAAACATTTCTCCAATCACCACTTTCATATTTAACACTTAGATTACTAGGACTTGTTTTAGCAACTCTATCTCCAGTTTCTAAATATACAATCTTCATATCCTTTGGTGCAGTTCTATCAATATTTAATTTAGTTTTTTCTATAGATACAGAATCTGAAACATAATTAGAACAATTATGAACTGTATCACAAACACTATATATAACATTTGTAAATTTTTCAGTTGTCTTGTTTTCTTCATTAATATTAGAACATTGTCCAACACCATCATGTTCAATAGTCCTAGTAACTTTTGTTCCTACATCAGATGAACCTTTATAAATATATTGATAATTATTATTTAAATTACTATAAAAACCAGAAGTTTTTTTATATTTAGCATCTAAATTAGAATCACCACCAAATTTATCTTGTGACCCACTTGCTTTTACACTTCCATATCTTGTCCAAGAATTTGTAGAAATTTTAGTACCTGCACATCCAGTATTATTATATAATTCATATGTCAAATCATAAGTAGGTGCAGTATAATCAGTTTTAATAGTTTTTTCTTTATATTCTGTACAATTAGGATAACTATCATATTTATCAGATGTAATAGTATTATCACATACTTTATATGTAATATATGATACACCTTCAGCTTCAATTTTTCTTGAAAGTCTATCATTAGGATTAACAATACTTTCTATATATAAATTACTATCATTATCTAATCCTCTAATTTTACTCAAATCAAGATAATTATCATCATGACAATCCAAATCATCCAATTCACAATATTCATGTTTCTTAGTTGCTCCACGTGTTTTATAAGTATAATATCCTAAACCAGAAAATCCATCTTCTGAACTACCAACACTTGTTTTAACAATTCTATTTGTCCATGAATCATTAGAAAAAGTAGAATTATATGATGATGAAGTACATTTTCCATGAGCAGTATCAGCATTATAAGAATTACTTTTTTCTTTACAATCAAGCCTAACCATTTCAACATCTGAATCTTTTATCTGAGGTGGAGTATTATCTAACAACACAGGCTTAGATATCCAATAATAACCTCCATTATTTGAACTATCAGTATAACCAAAACCTTTCCAACTATTATGAAAACCATCCTCACCATAAAAAGGTTTAACAACTAAATAATAAGAACCTGTTCTATTTTTAGGAGTCTCTATTACAGCTTTAGCAATCGTTCCATTCTTCTTAACCTTAAATGTTTTAGTATTCCAAATAATTTCCTTCTCTGATCCATCAGAATTAATTAATTGATTTCTAATTAAATTATTAACTTCATTATTATCATCATTTGAAGCAAAAGAAATATTTGCTTCTCTATTTATAGTCTTTATATATGGATCAACCACACTAGATTTAGTATCACCAGTAGTAATCCAAGCATATTTTATAGATAATGTATGAGATAAAGTAGATTGATCATATACCTTTAAAACAGTCTTAAAATTCTGATAAAATTTATCATCAGTTCCATTTTTATCAAACAAAATTGTAGGAGGAACATGATCTTCAACATTTAAACACTCACCTTGTATTGTATTTTCAGAATATACTTTTTTATTACCTTTATAACAATCTATCGCATATTGATAATGATAATAGTTTTTAACTTTATAAACTCTTACAAAAGACTGATTATATGGACTACCATCAACACCATAACTATATTTAGGACAAATATCACCAGATTTACTAAAAGAAGGAAGGTCTAAACAGAAATTATCACCAGGATCATTTCCACCATAATATGTCCATGAATCAATAAAAGGTTTATTAATCCCATCTATATCTACTGTTGAAAATGTTGAACAAGTAACACCATCATGTTCAAATTTTTTTAATAAATCTTTTGATTTTAATTGATCATATGTAAGCATAACACATCCAGAATCACTACTTCCAAACATATCTTCAGAAGATGAATCAGTATATAATCTAGCAGCATTAATCAAAGAATTTCTTAATGTTACATATGTTTTTTCTATATTTTTAGACTGAAAATTTCTTAAAGCTGGTAAAGCAAGAATTGCAATAATAGATATTAAAGCAATAGATATCAACAATTCAATCATAGTAAAACCATTATTTTTTTTCATTTTTACACCTACCAAATAAATACTATCTTATAAACTATCTTATAAAACAATTATAATATTTTTAAATAATTAAGTAAAGAAAAAAATAAAACTATGCAAAAAGCATAATTTTATTTATTAAACTTATTAATTAAAATACTATATTTTTTATATAATTTCTTTTTATATTCTTCAGTAAAATTATCTTCTATATTCCCCTTCATTAAAGCAGGATCATTATTATGATCAATTATCTTACCATTTTTAACAATATAAATATCTGGTAAATATAACACAGTATTATCATTATCATCATATTCTAAATATCCATCTAATAAATCTAATAATTTTCTATAACTTTTAGTTCTCTTATTCTGAATATCAGTTGGATCATAATAATATATTTTATTAGAATACTTAATATTATCTAATACTTTTTTTAATACTTTAACTGCTTCTTTTGAATAATCAGAATCAGAATCAGCAAATAATATAATTCCACTTTTATTTTCTAATATATCTATTATTTCATCTACACTAGAATAAATAAACGAATTTTTATTACTAATATCATATTCTTTAGCAAACTTTTCTGAATCAGTAACATCTCTTGTTTTTTTAACAGTACAACCACAAAAAAATACAAGAAATATTACAATAATTATAAAAATTTTCTTCATATAAATTAAGCACTTTTCATTTGTTTAGCAACTTCTTCAGCAAAATTTTCTTGCCTTTTTTCTATTCCTTCACCAGTTTGAAATCTAATCATATCTACAATAGAACATTTATTATTCTTAGCATATTGTCCAACAGTTAAATCACTATCTTTAACAAATTCTTGTTCATCTAAACAATTTTCTTTAAAAAATTTATTTAACTTTCCAACAGCCATTTTATCTATAATATCATCTGATTTACCTTTATTCTTTTCATCATTTTTAATTTGTTCTTTAATGACAGCTTTTTCATGTTCAACAACTTCACTATCAACACTATCACGATTAACAGCAATAGGAGCCATTGTAGCAGCTTGAAGTGCAATATCATGAGCAACTTCATTATTATCTCCATCAATTATAACAAGAGAAGAAATTGCTCCATTATTATGCTCATAAGTTCCAAATATTTGAGAATTACTCTTAACAACTTTTCTAAATCTTCTAAAACTAATTTTTTCACCAATTTTAGATGTTAAAGCAACTAATTTATCATTAACAGTTTCACCATTATCTTCAATATCTAAAACATCTTCAACACTTTCAACATCATTATTTAAAATAACATCTAGTAAATAATCTACAAAATCCTTAAATTCTTGATTTTTAGCAACAAAATCTGTCTCAGAATTAACTTCAATAACAGCCGCATTATTTCCATCTATCTTAATTTTAGAAACACCTTCAGCAGCTACTCTAGATTGTTTTTTAGCAGCTTTACTAATTCCTTTTTCTCTCAAATAATCTATAGCTTTTTCTATATCTCCATTAGTTTCATCTAATGCCTTTTTACAATCCAACATTCCTGCCCCTGTTTTTTCTCTTAAATCTTTTACCATTGCAGCACTAATATTTGCCATTTTTCCTCCTATATACTATTTACTTAAAGCATCAACTAAATCTTGTTTTTTCATAGTAGAATAACCTTTTAATCCAGCATCTTTAGCTTTTTCTTTTAATTCTGCCAAAGTTAAACTAGATAAGTCATCATTACTTGATTTTTTTTCTTCTTTTTTACTTTCTTTCTTATCTTCATTTTTTGTTTCTTTAACTTCAACTACTTCTTCTTTAATATCTTCAATAGTCTCAGATTCAACTACATCTTCTACAACATCTTCTAAATCTTTTTTATCATTTTTTCTTTTAGATATTTTATTATCTTTCTTAAATCCAAATCTATTATTATCTCTTCTAAAATTTCTATTATCTTTTTTATTTACTTGATTTGCTTTTCTATTCATATATTCTTCTTGAGTAATAACCTCTTGATTATCATCAACATCTCCAACATAATCAATAACTTCTTTTCCACATGCTTCAGCAACTGCATTAGTTAAAACACCAAGTAATAATGAAATTGACTTAATTGCATCATCATTTGCAGGAATAGGATAATCTAATACATCAGGATCTCCATTAGTGTCAACAATACCAAATACATCAATTCCTAGACTTCTAGCTTCTTTTATAGCTGTAGCTTCTTCAATTGGATCTACTATAATTAAAGCATCAGGTAATTTTTCCATTGTTCTAATTCCACGTAAATTCTTATTTAATTTATCATATTCTCTTCTAATTTGTAAAACTTCTTTTTTAGGTAATAATTCAAAAACTCCATCAGCTTCCATTTTTTCAATTTCTTCCATTCTAGAAATTCTTGATTTAATTGTTCTAAAATTAGTTAAAGTACCACCTAACCATCTTTCATTAACAAAATAATTATCACATCTTAAAGCATTAGTTTCAATTGCTTCCTGTGCTTGTCTTTTTGTTCCAACATATAATATTTTTCCACCATTAGTAGAAAGTTCTTTTAAAGCATCATATGCTTCTTGCAACTTCTCAGTTGTTTTTTGTAAGTTTAATATATAAATATCATCTCTAGATGTATATATATATTCACGCATTTTAGGATTCCAACGTCTCTTTTGATGTCCGTAATGAACTCCTGATTCTAATAAATTATTCATTGATACTATCATATTTTTAATCTCCTCTTTCGTTAATTCTTCTATTAGTTTCAAAATCTCACCACCAAATAGGCACTAGGTAAGAAAATTCACTAATATGTTTATTTTAATTTTTCAATAATTTCTGCTTTCTTTAATCCAGAAACATCTATTTTCTTTTTAGCAGCTAAATCTTTTAATTCAGCAACTGTTAATTTATCTAATTCAACCTTTTCTTCTTTTTTTGTTGTTTTCTTTTCTTCTTTTTCTTTCTTTTCTTCTTTTTCTTCTTTTTCTACTTTTTTACTAGTAGTATTACCAGAAACTTCATATTCAACAACTTCTTCTTTTACATCCTTCTTAGTTGTATCTTGATTCTTTTTAGATAATTCTACTAATTTAGCAAATTGTTTAGAATCATCAATAGCTATTTCAGATAACATTTTTCTATTAATTTCAACTCCAGCTTTATTTAATCCATTTATAAATTTAGAATATGAAATATCATTTTGTCTACATGCTGCATTAATTCTTGTTATCCATAACTTTCTAAAATCTCTTTTCTTTTGTTTTCTATCTCTAAACGCATATTGTCCAGAGTGCATTAATTGTTCTTTTGCAGTTTTATATAATCTATGTTTACTACCAAAATATCCTTTAGCAGCCTTTAAAACTTTTTTATGACGTGCTTTAGTAGTAGGTGAATTTTTAACTCTTGCCATAATCTCTCCTCCTTATTAAACCAAATTCTTAATTCTTTTCATATCTGCTTTTGAAACAGTATTTCCATATCTAGTTTTTCTATTAACCTTAGCAGATTTCTTACCAGTATTATGTCTTTTTCCAACTCTTCCAATTTTTATATCATTTTTTCTTTTGTTCATAACCTTAGCTGTACCTTTATGTGTTTTTATTTTTGGCATATTTTCATCCTCCTTATTTTTTTATAGGAACTAACATACAAGTCATTACTCTACCATCCATATTAGGTTTAGATGCTAAAGTTGCAATATCTTTAACTCTATCAGCAAACCTCTCCATAACTTCTTGTCCTAGTTCTGTATGTGCCATCTGTCTACCCTTAAATCTAATAGACAATTTTACCTTATCACCTTTTTCTAAATATTTTTTTGCATTCTTTAACTTTGTCTCAAAATCTCCAACATCTATAACTGGTGATAATCTAAATTCCTTAATTTCAACCTGTGACGCTCTTTGTTTTTTTAATGCATCTTTTTCTTTTTTATTTTTTTCATATTTAAACTTATTATAATCCATTATTTTACATACAGGAACAGTAGCATTAGGTGAAATTAATACTAAATCAAGCTGTGCATAATTAGCAAGTGTCAATGCATCAGTTATTGATTTGATTCCAACTTGTTCACCATTAGGTCCAATAACCAAAACCTCAGCAACATTGATTTTATCATTAATCAACAAGTCAGTCTTATTATTTGCGATATTAAACACCTCCATATTAATCACAAAAAAAAGTGAATATATTTATACCCACTACTGCCCACAATAAAATAATATTATTACTTTGGCATTAACCCATTACAACATAGTAATCAGGTGGATATAAAATCTCTTTCCTAAAGACAATATGTATTTTACAAAAAAAATGTTGATTTGTCAATACTAAAACAAACATAAAACATAAATAAAAATAAAACAATAAATATTTTATATTATATTTACTAATAAAAAAACTAGTTTTTATAAAACAAATAATAAACTATTCTATCAAATATAAATAAACAAACTAAACAACAAATAATAAATATAAAAGAATAATAAATATTAAATATATTAACTAGTTTATAAAACAAGAATAATAATCCAAATATAACAATAGAATTAATAAATTTATTAAATAAACTATCTATATAAGGATTAAAAACATAATATATAAATAAATATAAATTATTTATCATAACACTAATACTTATAATCAATATAAATATATTAATAAATAACCAAATATTAATATAGTTATTAATAATAAGTATTAAACAACTAAATATAAATAATAAAATACAAGTTATAATACTATATCTATTTATATCAATCAATCTTAATTTATATAATCTATACTTACATCTATCATAAAACTTATAATTATTCATATTAATATCACAATTATAATAATATAAATTAGTCATATTAGTTCCAATATTAACCATAAAAACAACAATTAATATATAATTAATATTATCTAAAATATTAATACTATCTTTAAAATAAACTAATAATCCAAATACAATAAATATAAACAAACAACTATTTAAAACAATACTCTTTATATTAGTCTTATTTCTAATATTAAATATATAATTAAAATAATCAATACCATTTTTATTACTATTAACTTCAACATCATCTATTTCATAATAATTGTTTTTATTATTTCTAATATTATTTTTATTCATTAATCTTTTATATATAACTTTATAATTATCAAATTTAATTAGTTTAAAAAAATAATATATACCTACAAATATTAATATAATAAACAATATATATAAAACATACTTATTAATAATAAACAATATAAAAATAATAAAACTAATAAATATAACACTTAATATATTAGATATCTTTTTAGATAAAACAAATCCATTATTATTATAATAATATATATTAATATATTCTAATACTATATTAACTAAATTGCATAATATAACACTTGTAACAATATCAATAAAACTATAATTTATATTATAAATACTATATATAATCAATAAACTAACAATATTAAATAAACAACTCTGTATAAAATCAAAAAGAATATTATATTTAATACAATTATAACTATTTTCATTTAATATATTAATACATATATATTTAGATAAACTCTGTTTTAATAATTTAGG
>CADCRC010000164.1 GCA_902803795.1 uncultured Erysipelotrichaceae bacterium
AAATAAGCTAATATTACTGTTATTATCATCGCTTCCCATACCTATTAACATCCAAAATCCAATAATAACGGCAATTGCAATTATAATATACTTATTCCCTTTGTTATCCATTTTTCATCCTCTTTTCTTATATTTAATATATCATAAATAAGGAATTAATACAAGATTAACTTATATATTTACGTAAGTTGATTTTTTCAATTATTCCGTTATATCTTTTATTAAGAAAGTTGCATATAAAGGAATTGATTTTATTTTTTTTTCTGGATTAAATCCAAAATCATGAGAGCTAATTCTTATCATATATTTTGGATTATATAATTCGTTATAAAACATTAGACTTTTTGATTGTTTATGACTTTCTGCTTTTACTTCGATGGGAATTATTCCATCATCAATTGTTGTTAGAACAAAAGATGAATTAAAAATTCATCTACATCACCTCACGGTGATGTTTTCCTGCTTCATAGAGATTGTAACCAACCTTCTCCACAGGCTTAAAATCCGATAGTCGCTACCGTATTTATTCCTAAATTTAGGAAATTTGTTCGTCCTTATATTTATTTTTTATATTAAACCTTCCATATATTGTTTTAAACCCTCAAACATGATATTTACACTAGCATTAAAATCTCTATCTAAGTTATTGTTGCAAATTTTACATTCATAATTCCTATATTGTATATCTTTATATTTACTATCTTGATGTCCACATCGACTGCATATTTGCGATGATGGATAATATGTATCTACTTGATACATATATTTTCCTTTATTTTGAGATTTATACTTTATCTGTCTTATTATTTCACTAAAACTTGCATCACTTATACTTTTTGATAATTTAGTATTCATTATCATATTTTTAGTATTTAAATTCTCCATTGATATAATATCATAATTATCGGTTATTTCTTTGGTAATTTTATGTTGATAATATTTTCTTGCATTTGTTAATTTACTATAAAGAATAGCTAATTTTTGTTTGCATTTATAGTAATTCTTACTTTGTTTTTCTTTTCTTGATAATTCTTTTTGTAGTCTTTTTATTCTCTTTTCATATTTCTCTATATATTTATTATTTTCATAAATTGTGCCATCTGATAATGTTAATAATTCTGATATACCTACATCAATTCCAACAATTGTATTTGGTTTATCTATTTTAGATGGTTCGGGTATTTCACACATTATACTTACATAATATTTACCATTTTTCTCTTTTGATATAGTTGCTTTTTTTATTCGTCCTTTTAATGCTTTTAATTTTCTGTATCCTTTAATACTTACTTTTTTTAATTTTGGTAGTTTAATCGTTTTATTAACTAAATCTACTTCTATGTTACAATATTGTCTATTCTTATAACTTCCATATATAGCATTAGTAGTATAACTATTTTTATCATATCTTGATTTAAATCTAGGAAAACCAAAATTATTCTTATTAAATCTATCTAGATTGTTAGAAAGACTAAAAATAGAATTATATAATATACAACTATCTGCATCATTTAAATAATAATATTTTTCATCTTTCTTTAAGTGATTATTTAATATATCAGTACATGCATATGGATTTAAATATCGATTATTATTCTCCTTTAAACTAGCAAGGAAGTAATTATATACCACTCTTACACAACCAAAATTTTGATGTATTTGTTGTTTTTGCAATTCTGTTGGATACAATCTAAATTTATATGCTCTATACATTACAATCACTATCCTTTTCTAAATTTGTATTTAATATGATAGCATACCATAATATACATGTCAATATATTTAAGAACATTTGTATTGTTTTTTGCTTGTTTAAGAGAACTTTCCTATTTAATAAAAAATCTATAAAGTTTTGACTTTATAGATTTCATTCAATATTAATACCTTTATTTAATAATTTCTTACATATTATGTTCATACTAAATATAATTACTAAATATAATATAGATGCAACTATTGCTAATACTTTAAATGCGTTTACATCAATACTAATTGTAGCTGTTTTAAATAGTTCCATTACTGAAGAATCAAAAAGACCATATATAAATACTAATAATAGTACTAAGGTTTGAGCAATCAAATATATAATAAAACCAAATAATACTGAATAACCTAACTTACCATTATTCTTTTTATATCCTAAAATCATTCCTAGAAAACCACACTGAATGGCATTAAATACTTCTAAAAAAATAAGTACAATTGTCATTGTTACAAAAAATAAGGTGCTCATATTTAATCCAGTAGTTATATT
>CADCRC010000165.1 GCA_902803795.1 uncultured Erysipelotrichaceae bacterium
TAGTAGATATATTAATAATACTAATTTATCAGGCAAGTATTCTATTTACTTAGACATAAATGGTACTTTATATAATACCGGTGAAGCTGTTGAGTTTTAAATGATTAGAAGTAATTCTAATCATTTTAATTTACTAAAAATGTATTAACTGATATACTATATATAATAGAGTGATAATATGAATAATAATAAAAGAAATAATAATAATAGAAAAATAATAGGAATTATAATAACGTTATCGTTAGTTCTTTTTATTGTTATAATAAAAACAACTATTTCTAAAAAAGAAACAATAGTTAGTAAAACAATAAATATAGAAGAAGTTTTACAAACAAAAGCTTATTCATATCTGCCAGAAGAAGCAAAAAATTATATACGCGAAGTATATAATGAAACAGGTAATATTATATTAACAGAAAAAAACAAAAAGAAAAATCAATCATATTTAAATCCTGATTACGTTGAATATTTAAAAAATTCTGAAGTCAAAACAATTGTACCTAGTCCTACAAGATATGATTTTATTTATAATATATATGAAAGTCAAGACAATCTTCCTAATTCTTTTGATTTAAGAAATGTTGATGGTAAAAATTTCGTAACCCCATTTAAAAATCAAAAAGGCGAAGGACTATGTTGGGCTTTTGCTTCCACATCTCTTTTAGAAAGTCATTTATTATATAAAAAAAATAAACCATATGATGAAACAGCTGAAATTTTTTCGGAAAAACAAATTGATTACGCTACAGCTGCAAATTCAACACATATAAGTAACGGTTTATACAATAATTATAGATCATTAACAACAGCTGGTAATTTTGTGGATTATGAAGAAATACTAATGGATGGCCTAGGAGCGGTTTATAAATCATGGGAAGCAGAAAATAGTTTAGAAATTCTATCAACAAACAAAATGGATAACTCTGAAATATATAGTTTAGAAAATTCTAACTACGAACTAAATGAATCGATATACTATCCTTTTTTATCTCCAAGTACTTCTGAAGAAGAAAAAAATGCATATAATAATAATTTAAAAAAATTAGTTATGACTAATGGTGGCGCATTCATAACTACAGATGTAACTTATTATACTTACAATTATTATGGCCCATCTGAAAATGAATTTGTTGATAGTAATGATAATTGGATACCCGTTATCGATATTAATATTAATGATCATCTTAACTATATAAGCCCACATGCCTTAGAAGTAATAGGTTGGGACGATAATATAGAATATAAAATATGTTCAGCAGCATCCAAAAAAAAATACTACTCTACAACTGAAAGCTGTGGGAATGATGGAGTATATCGTGAAGGAAAAGGAGCTTGGATATTAAAGAACTCTTGGGGAGCCGATAATCCACTTAAAATAATGTATATGACTTATGAATCACAAAATAATAATATTTTTTTTATTAAAGAGGTAGGAAAAAGAACTTGGGACAATTTTTACCATCTACATAGTTCAAACAATTCTGACGGTTATTATTATTTCGATACTCATGAAACAATAAATGAAAAAATCAATAAAATAAAAATTAAATTACCTTCAATTGGTAATTATAATATATATATTAGTCAAAATGGAGGAACAAGTTTCGACCAAATTGCTACTTTTGATAATCAATATAATGGTGTAAAAACAATTGATTTATCTTCTAAAAACATCATTGTAAATAATAATACAATCTTTAAAGTGTTATATGATGGTGAAGCAATAATACTCGATAATATGAATGTATATACAAACAATATAAATAATCAAAAGATTATAAATACCAAAAATATAATATACGGAATAGAATCAGAACTATATAATTCTGAACAAACTTATGATTTCCAAATTTTTAGTAAAACAAAAAATATTGCTGAAAAGACACCATTATCTATCAAAATAAAAGATAGTAATAATAATTATTTAGATGCTAATTCCTATAGTATTAAACATACAAAAACCTATGCTAATACAAACAATGCAAAATTAACAATTGTAAAAGATGATTTTCCTAAAGGAAATTATACAATTGAAGTATGTGCAGAAAATGATTGCACGAATTCAGAGTTAATAATCCAAAATGATTTTCTTACAACATTAGGAAATGGTTCTAGAAACAATCCGTGGCAAATAACCAATGCTAGAGAATTCAACCTTATAAGAAAATATCCTAATGATAGCTTTATCTTAATGAATGATATAGATTTTGAGTACGATACTAAAAATCCAAATGGGATCATATATAATGATGGTAAAGGTTTTATTCCTATAGAACAATTTACGGGGTATTTAAACGGAAATAATTATAAAATAAAAAATATTTATATTAATAATAATAATGCTGCTTTATTTTCAAGCTTATTTATAAATAGTAGTTGTAGATTTGATAAGTGTGGAGTTGAAAATCTTCAGGTTTATAATCCTAAAATTATAGGAAAATACAGTGCTAGTGCTATAGCTAATATAATTAACGTTACTAGTTCACAACATTTTGCTTTAAATAATAATGCTTCTATTAATGGTAGTATAGAGTCATCATACTTAAACAATTCTTTAGCAGCTGGATTATATTCTGAGATTAATCTTTATAATTCTAATGACTATATAATTAATAAACTATTCAATAGTTCTAAAATAGTTTCTAATAAAGGAAATACTTTTGGTTTAATAGGAAAGTTTGGAATAATAGATGAAACTGGAACAGGATATGTTTACGGAAATATAAATATAGAAGATTCTATAAATGTCGGAAAAATAGAATGTGATAATTGCAGTAGTACTGGAATTTTTAAACCAATAAATGATGACAACATTGTTTACAATTATAAAAATATTATATCTATTAATAATGATATACCATTGATTGATTTATATTATGATACTAACACTAATATTGAAAATGTTTATTCAACCTCTTCAAAATTATTAGATATTATCACAACAAAATATGACAATAACAATATTTTGTTGAATCTTTCAAATTATGAAGTCGCTAATAGTAATTATTCAAATTGGGAAGGTTTCAATAATAATTGGTATCAATACAAAGAAGATGGTGTAAATAGAATACCTGTTTTAAAAAATATAGATTATGAATATTTTAAACCTAATCAAAATATAGTAAGTGTAGATGTAGGTTCAAGTTTAGAAACATCTTCTATATTTGATAATGCGACAATTATGACATCTTGTTCATATAACGTATTGGCATGTAATTATCAAACAGATAATAGCATAGTAAATATAGAAGATACAACAATTACTGGAATAAAAAAAGGAAGTACAAAAATTATAGTTGCTAACGAATCAGA
>CADCRC010000166.1 GCA_902803795.1 uncultured Erysipelotrichaceae bacterium
ATACTCCAACATTAACTTGTTCAAGAGATATTGACAAATTTACTGTAAGTAATTCAATAGGAAATGGGAAATTAACATATCCTGTAGGTTTACTGACTGTAGATGAAGTGATGTATGCTGGAGGAAAAAAACTAACGGGTAATAGCACATATTATCTAAATACAAATCAAGACTGGTGGCTGAGTTCTCCTGATTATATTAGCGGCAGTTCTGTTGCAAGTGAGTATTATTTAGGGGACAATGGTGCCATCAGTGGCAATACTAATAACATTTTCTATGGTTTGAGGCCTTCAGTTTCTTTGGCTCCTACCTCAACAATAACTCAAGGAGATGGAACTGCGACTAATCCATATGTTGTTGAGTAATATAAGTTGTAAAATTTTGTCAATTCAATTGAAATCCAAACACTTTCATAATAAACTTTTATTATAGGAGTGTGATACTATGATATATCCTTCAATAGATAAATTATTAACAATAGTAGATTCTAAATATACATTAGTTTATGTCGCAAGTAAAAGAGCACATGAAATAAATGAAAAGCATTTTTTGCAAATGAAGGAAGAAGAATATACAAGCAAAAAAGCAATAGGAAGAGCTTTAGAAGAAATAAGTGAAGGACTAATAAAAATAGAAAAAAAATGAGGAAAAATAACCTCATTTTTAATTATATAATTTACTAGAATAATTCAATAAATCCATATCAAATATCTTATCAACCTTAACAGATTTATCAAAATTAGGTAATTGTATATTACTTGCTATTTTAAATTTATTATCTATCTCGTATTTAGAAATTTCATTAGTACTACTAACCTTAATAGATATATTTCTATCATATTCATTATTACTATCATTTTTAGTATATTTACCACTAATTGTTGTTTTATCATCACCTTTAACTAAAATATAATAGTCATATATAGTAGAATTATTTGATTTAGTAATATCTATATTCATATTTAATTTGATAATTACTTCATCATTAGAAACAGCTTTTACATCAATCACATAATTATTTCTACCTTTATTAATAACTATATTAAATATTTTATTATCAATTTCTAACTCTATTTGAATATTATTATCTTTTCTATAAAACTTAATATCAAATCTCTCTTTAGTATTTTTAAATTCAAAACCTAAAGTAGTTATATTATCTTGAAAAATAGAAAAATCAATATCATTATATTTATAAGTATCAATATTATTTAAAATATCATCTAACTTATTATTAGAATTACTACCTATTATCTCAGAAAGAGAATTTAATGCATCTTTATTATTCTTAATATTATTTATATATTTATTGAGTATTTCTTTTTGTAATTTTTTATCTAATATTAAATTATATCTATTTGCTTTAAAAGACTCATTATTAATTCTAAAAAAAGTATTACCATAAGTAAAATCATTATCTTCTATAATTTCATTAATTGTTTTTATAAATAAATTAATTAACTTATCATAATTCTTATAATTAATATTATTAAAAATAGATATATAATTTAAATCAGAATAAGTATAACTATCTAATTCATTATTTTTTAAATAAATATAATTATTAGAAAGATAAGCATTTAATATACTATTAACACCAGATACTTTTATACTTGATATCTTATCATTCTTATTTTCAATATAGCTAAGTTTAATAATATTTTCTTCTTTATTAACATTATAATTTATATTAGTATCTAATTCTATATTAGGATTATTACTTATAAAATATATAAGTTTACTATTAAAAAAACTTTTAAAATTAGAATTTAAACTATTTAATACATTTATAGTTAAATTCTTAGGAGATAAAGAAAGTATTACTCCTGATATTATTAATAATAAACCTGATACAAAAACCAACAATATAATAAATATCTTTTTATGCTTCATTATAAATTCCATATATATCACCAATATAATTCTATCATTTATTTCAAACACTTAAAATATCTTTTTAATGAATTTTTTAATATTATGATGTATAATTTCTTTGAGGTGATCACATGAAAATAATAAAATACAAAAAACTAACTGGAAACAGATATAAATTAGAATTAGAAAACAAAGAAAGCATAATATTATATGAAGAAGTAATATTAAACAATAATCTTTTATTAACAAGACAAATAGATAATATAGAAGAATTAAATAATCAAAATATGTTTTACTTAATATATTATGAATCAATAAATAGTCTTAAAACTAAATACAAAAGTATAAATAATTTAAAAGAAATATTATATAGAAAATATCCACATATAATAGTGGATAAAGTAATAGAAGAATTAATAAACCAAAATTATTTAAATGATATAAATTATACAAAAAGCTATATTTCATATCAAATAAATTGTTCATTAGATGGACCATATAAAATAAGAAGACATCTAACTAATGATGGAATAGATGAAAATATAATAAATAATGAAATTACAATATTTGATAAAGAATTAGAAAAAGATAGAATAAACAAATTAATTAATAAACAAATAAAATCTAATAAATCAAATTATGGAATAATACTAAAAAATAAAATAAATAACTATTTAGTTAATATGGGATATACCACAAGTATAATTAATAATGAAATAAATAAATATAATTATAATATATCTAGTAATTTATACAAAAAAGAATATGATAAATTAAAAAATAAATATTCTAAAAAATATAATGGAAGTGAATTAGAATATAAGATTAAATCTGCTCTTTATAGAAAAGGTATTTATAATGAAAACTAAAAATAGTTATTATAAATTATTAATATTACTATCTATTGTTATATCAATTGTAATTGTATTAACATTTACCAATATAGATTCAGATTACTTATGGCATTTTACCGCAGGAAAATATATGGTAAATAATAAAACTATTTTAACACATGATGTTTTTTCATGGAGCATGAAAAATCAATATTGGATGAGTCATGAATGGTTATTTGAAGTAATAATATTTAAATTATTTCAATTATTTAATAATTTTAGCATCTATATTTATGTATTAAGTAGTCTTATATGTTTAAATATTCTAATAATTAGTATTAATAAAAATAAATATTTAAAAAACATATATTTTTCTACAATCTGGATATGCATATCATCAATACTAATTACTATCTCAACACCGAGACCACAAATATTAAGTTTAATTCTATTTTGTTTAACCATATTTTTATTATATGATTTATATGAAAATGAAAACTCTAAAAAAATATATTTTCTACCATTTATATCACTAATATGGGCAAATATACATGGTGGATCATCTAATTTGCCTTATATATTATGTTTTATATTTTTAATTATATCAAGTATAAATATAAAATTATTTAATTTTACCTCAACTAAAAAATCAAATAAACAAATACTTACATATCTAATTATAATGTTGTTATGCATATCAGTTCTAATAATTAATCCCCATGGTATAAAACTATTTTTATATCCATATTCAAATATTAATGATAATCTTATGAAATCAATTATTTCAGAATGGCAGCCTACAACAATAAACAATATTGGAATATTTTATTATTTATTAATATGCTTAATAATTCTAATATTTATTAATACAAATAAAAATATAAGAATAATAGATTTTATATTATTTGGATGCTTTGCATATTTAGGATTATCTTCATATAGATTTTGGAATTATTTATATATTACATCATCATTTTATATATTTTATTATATTAATAAACCAAAAAAGGAATATATAAAAATGAATATAGTATTACCATATTTAATAATATTGATACTATTATTTGGAATATCAAATATAAATAAAAAAAACAACTATGCTTTATCAAATAAATATATAAAAATAATTAAACAAGAAAAAATAAAAAGACTATATAACTATTATGATTTAGGTGGAGAATTAATATATAGAAATATACCAGTATTTGTAGATGGTAGAGCAGACTTATATACAAATTACAAT
>CADCRC010000167.1 GCA_902803795.1 uncultured Erysipelotrichaceae bacterium
CACATGCAAATCAGAATCAAGAATAATTTATAAATAAAAGACTTAAAATAGTGGGAAATAACTCCCACTTTTTGATTATATAAACTACATTTCGATTGATTAAAAAAATATAATAATATATAATAAAACTAAATAGAAGGTGAATTATGAAAAGAATATTTAAAATTATATTTGTAATTATATTAACATTATGTCTAACTAGTTGTTTAAAAGAAAATAAAAATACTAAAAAAGTAGATAATAAAAACACAAAAGAAAAAGAAACAAAAGAATTAACAGAGGATGAAATGATAGAAGAAAAATTAAATAAAATGAGTTTAGATGAAAAAATAGGTCAAATGTTTATAGTAGCAAATAGAACACCTAATATAGATGATGACTTAAATAACATATTAAATACTATTAAACCAGGAGGATTTATACTATTTGGAGAAAATATAACAAATTATAATAATACATTAAATTATATTAAAACAATTAAATCATCTAATAAAGATATTCCACTATTTATAATGATAGATGAAGAGGGTGGAACAATATCTAGATTAAAAAAATTAGAAGATAAAATAACTCAAGTTCCAAATATGTATAATGTTGGATCAAAAAATGATTTAGAACTAACAAGAAAAGTAGGTAATGTTTTAGGAAGACAACTATCAGTGTTTGGAATTAATACCGATACTGCACCAGATATAGATACAGTTACAAATCCAAATAATAATGTTATAGGAAAAAGAGCATTTTCAAGCAATTATGATATTGTCGCAAATAATGGAGTTGCACTAGCCCAAGGTTTAAAAGACTATAATATAACACCAATATATAAACACTTTCCAGGACATGGTTCAACAAGTACAGATAGTCATACAGGACTTCCTATTATAACAAAAACAAAAGAAGAATTATTAAATGAAGATTTACAACCATTTAAAAAAGCAATAGAAAATAATGCACAAATGATTATGATAGGACATCTTGCAGTACCATCAATTACAAATGATAATACTCCCGCAACAATGTCAAAAGAATTAGTAACAGATCTATTAAAAAACGAACTTGGATTTAATGGACTTGTAATAACAGATGCAATAAATATGGGAGCATTAACAAAAAACTATGAGTTAGAAGAAATATATGAAAAAATAATTAATGCAGGTAATGACTTACTATTATATCCAAATGATCCAATAGAAGAATTTAATATAGTAAAAAAATTAGTAAAAAATAATATAATATCAGAAGAAAGAGTAGATGAATCAGTTAGAAAAATATTAAAATATAAAGAAGAAAATATTAAAGATAATTATAATAAATATTTGGATAAATCAAATTTAAATTCACAAGAAAACATAGACATAATAAATTCAATAACTAATTAAAAATATAATTAGTATTTATAGAATATGATATTTTATTGAAAGGATGACAAGAAATGATTGAAATAAAAAATGTAACCAAAAAATATGGTAATAAAAAGGCAATAGATAATATTTCTTTTAATATTAATGATGGAGATATTTTTGCATTTATTGGACATAATGGAGCAGGTAAAACAACTTTGATTAAATCAATAGTTGGTATTCATGATTTTGATGAAGGAGATATTTTAATTGATAATATGTCTATTAAAACAAATCCAATAGAATGTAAAAAAATAATGGCATATGTTCCAGATAATCCTGAGACATATGAACATATGAAAGCAATAGATTATATTAATTTTATATGTGATATGTATGATATAGATACCAAAACAAGAACAGAAAACATAAAAAAATATGCTAAATTATTTGATATGGAAGATAAACTAAATGATACAATTGATAGTTATTCACATGGAATGAAACAAAAAATAGTTCTTATTTCAGCACTTTCACATAATCCAAAAATATTAATAATGGATGAGCCTTTTGTAGGTCTTGATCCAAAAGCAGTATTTGATATTAAAGAAGTATTAAATGAAATGGTTAAAGAAGGAAAAATAGTATTCTATTCAACTCATATTCTTGATGTTGCTGAGAAAATTTGTTCGACAGTAGCAATCATAAAAAATGGAAAAATA
>CADCRC010000168.1 GCA_902803795.1 uncultured Erysipelotrichaceae bacterium
GATAGTGTATAATAAAAATTAGGTGATAATATGAGTAAACTAATAAAAGATGAAGGGATTTCTAAACTAATTTCCCTAGAACCATTACTGGACTCCTCTACAGAAACATATGAATCGAGTGATTTTTATTATTACTTTAATAGTGCGATGGATGCATTTGATTCGTTTTATGAAAAATATAATCTAGTTCTACTCAAAGGAAATGGAAACTATCAATCTTTTCCGGATGGAACGAGTCATAGATTAAATTTCTTTAATATGGAACATTCAATTGGATTAAGCAGTTTTGGTCAAGGAGATATTATAGCACAAGACTTTTTCAAGGACATGTTTAACAAAATAACACTAAAAAAACCAGAACCACAAATATTAATAGATTATAAAAATATAGATATCAAAAATGTACAAGCAATTATTCGTTATTGGAATCAAAATAAAGATATAAAAGAAGTAGACTATCCATATATTAACGAAGTATTAAAGAAATATAAAGACGTAAATAATATAAGTATTCAAAAACATATGTTCATATTATCAAAAATAATATTGTCAAAATCTTTCTCAAAGAAAGGTAATTTAATTAGATACAAACCATCTGTACAAAAAAGAGAAGAAAAAATCATAAATGACTTAGTATATTTTATGGATCATATAGATAATTCAAGAATAAAAGAAATCTTATGGAGCAATTATAACTTTCAAGAAGTGCATGATGCAATGAGTAATAGAAAACAATTTGATAACATGAACGTAGTATTAGGATACTTTACCAATTACATCAGTTCCAAATATGATATAAACGAAGATCTTAAATCAGAAGGAATAGATGTTGGAAAATTGATTGATAAAGCAAAAGAAAAATACACTGAATTTTATACGAACCAAGTAATATTAAATATGACGTCTATAAAGCCCAATAATATTAAAAAGAAAGTAAATGAAATTATAAAAAATCCTGAAGATAAGAATCTTTGTCAATTGGTACAAGATATCATAAATCAAGATTGTATAACGATTAATCTTACTAAAGATAACATCAGCACTTTCCTAGAACAAATAGATGATAGTAGTCTCAGCATAGAAAATATGATTATTATAAATAATATGTCTAAAACAGTTGAAGAACAACTTTATAAGAATAATAAAGAAATTGAAGAATTAAGTAAAGCTTATAATAACATAAAACAAAAAGGAGAAATGTTAAAACAAACATATAAAAATAAATATTATAGCAACTATAAAGATACAGAATTTAATGTTATATTTGATGCTATGATAAGAAATAAAAATCCGAATGGAAATAATCCATTAGAAAATGACTTAATTGAAATATATAGACAAATTAATAATATTAATAATAAATATAATGCTTTATTGAATTATAAAAAATCCTTGGATTTATTTAAGAAAAAAACAACAAACTATGAAGATAAAATAAAAGATAAAATAATAAAAGAGTTAATAGACTATACAACAAACAGTATAAAAGAAGAAGATACCGATAAAAAAAGATGGATGGAAGAAATAATTTGTAAGCTACTAAATAAAAATTATTATGATTTAGTAGCAAGAGAAATAAAATGCCAAAATCAATATACAACTCCAACAAGTTCAGCAACGAACTATTTAGAAGGCATTTTAGGTACCAACAAAACAGATTCCCTACAACTAACCACGGTTAGTAGTACCTCTATGTCTACAATATTTAATGATTTAATAGGATATTCATCTGATAAAAGTGACTATGAAAAAGCTTTACAATTAGCTTCCGAAATATCTGACCGTTTTGCTCTAAATTATGCTGATTACTTAAGAAATGTAAAGGGATTATCCAATGAACAAATTATCAGGGAATTTAAAAATCACACAGAAAATGTGGGATTAATCAACTTGATTCATAGTTTCATGAAAGATACTTCTATTGAAAGTCTTCTAAAAGAAAGATTTGATAATAAAAGCGGTATTTCAATGAATTGGGAGAAATTAATGTATAAATGTTATTCTATGTCATCTCTAGATGAAATAGTAACATCAAGAGTAAGAGTAGCCAAAACGA
>CADCRC010000169.1 GCA_902803795.1 uncultured Erysipelotrichaceae bacterium
ATTTATTATACATTATGTATCTCTTTTTGTAAATGAATAATTATCTAATATGTCTAGTATTTTATTATAATCCTTTTTTACTTGTCTTAACTGAGCTGAATCAAATCCAATTTTTTTAATAGCCTCGTTATATTCATAACCATCTATATTAACATATTGATATACCAATAGTGAATTAACTATACTCTCTAGTTCATCTATAGTTGGAATTCTTAATGTTATGCCACCAAAATATTCACATAAATTTAATAAATTTTCCCTATCTAATACATATGCTAATTCACTAATTGTTGAATATTCTTTTATATCTTTTATTTTATATAATACAAATAATAGTAAGGAAAATAAATCAGTAGTTTTTAGTTTATTTAATTCACTCTTTATTGTCATATATCCCTCTTATCAATTAGTATTTATGCTTCCATCTAATTCTAAATAAATCAATTCTGACAATATATCATCTGATATATCAACACTACTTTTACTTAAATATATAAGATCATTTTGTAATTTATTAAATATACGTTTTACCATTATTTGTATATAATCATGATATGATTCCGATAAATTATATAATATTATACAATTATCCCTATTCTTCTTATATAGTTTATTTATATATTTATATTTTGATTCTGGTAATGAATACGTAGAATTTATATTATCTATATCTATTTTAGTAAAAGTAAAACTATTTATCACTGATAATAAACAACTCATATAGATATTTTGTAATAATATCTTATCATTTTTATATATACAATCATTATAAACTATATTTTTTATTTCTTTTGAAACAGTTTTTAAGTATATATCTATATCAGTTTCAATATTATATACTAATGTATCTTTTAATTTATTATTAAGATTAGAAGTATAATCTAAGCTATTAGAACCTTTTCTTAAAGTTATTTTTTGACTATAATTCTCGTGTTCAAATGCACATTTTCTACCATATATTATGGCTTTCATATAATTTAATACACTTTTTATAGGTGTAAGAACAGGATTACCATCATCATCAACTTTATTTAATTTTGGGTTATAAAATAATCTATATAAAACCTCTGTTGCTAAGTATATAGAAAATTCCTCATAATAATGAGATTCATTAAAATATTTATGTTTATGAGATAACATAAATGATAAATGATATAAATATTCAAATATTAAATTTATTTCTTCCTCTGAAGGATCTCCTCTTTTTACTATATTATCTATGTAAATACACATATCCACATATCTAACATCCTTTGGTTTAGTATATAACATTACAAAATTCTACTTATTTTATCATTCCCTTTTATTATAGTTATTTCTTCATCCCATGGTATACTAAAATCAGTATGATGAGATATTATATAAATAGATTCAACATCTGATAGTACAGATGAAATTAAATTTAATACATTCTGACTTCCAACAACATCTAAAGAATCTGTTATCTCATCTAATACAAGTATATTTGATGAAAAGTTCAAATAATTACATAACATATCTCTTATTGAAAGTTGTATAATAACATCAGCTTTCTGTTTTTCACCACCACTTAATGATTCATAGTCTTTTCCATCATAAGAAATAACGATATTATTTCCCTCTATATTAAATATAAAATCATCAGTTCCAAACACTGTTAAAGAATATTCTTTTATCCTATTTGATATATAGTCAATTATATTAGTAAGTAAATACCCTCTAAAATCTCTTTTAATAAGAGTGTTCATTTTATTTACTATTTCTAATCTAGCATCAATATTAAATAATTTTTCTCTATGTTGAATTATTATTGATTCACAAATAGATACGTCTTCTCTATCTTTTTCTATATTATTTTTAAGTTCAATTTTTAGTTTTTCAGAGTTCGCTAGATCTGTTTCTATTCTCACTATCTCTGAATTCAAATCTTCGATAGTATATTTTTTATTATTTATTATTGAAGAATAATTAGAAATATCAGCCCTTAATAGATCTATATTATTTTTATATTCTTTTCTTCTTGATTCATACTTATTATTTAAGTCATCTAATAATCTATTATTATAATCTTTACTATACTGTAATTCATTTTCAATTTCAATTATTAAAGATTCTAATTTTGCACATTCTTCCTTTAATTCAGAAGTATCTAATTTTATAACACCGGGTATAGTCTGACCGCAGGTTGGACATATATCTACTACCGATTCTAGTTTTATAATCTCAGCTCTTTTAGATTTTAAAGTTGTCTGCATTGAAACTAATTTTGAAGATAAACTATCTATGTTATCCTTTAGTTCTAAACTTTTATAGTCTTCTTCATACTTA
>CADCRC010000170.1 GCA_902803795.1 uncultured Erysipelotrichaceae bacterium
ATTACTAATGGAACCGCAAAAAGACGTACAAGTTCTAGTTCTTCTAGTAGTTCTTTAGAATCTTTTCAAGATGAATGTATTACAGATTTGAATCTTGCTTCATCAAATTATTATTATTTTAGATGTCAAATAAAAAGAATGATATCTTCTCAAACTTTTACTATTAAATTAGTAAATTTTAATGACATATCAACAAATGCAGTTGAGCAATTTATAAAACAAGTTACTATTCAAGGTGGAGATCGTGAAGAATGGATAAGCATAGATTTTATTTTTAATCCAATAGTAACATTTGATACAATTTTATTCCAATTACAAAGAACATCTGAAGACTATAGAGAATTTGAAAGATACCCTAAAATTGCATATCAACAATTAGGTATTATTAATAATATTATTAATTCTAAAATTGCATATAATATTAATTTATTAAAAATTGGTGTGCAAAGTCATCCAGGTTTAATAATGTGTATAAATGGAGAAGAAATTCATATTTCTAGAACTGGTATATTTGAAATTAAAAATGGAGTTATTCCAGTAACTTTTTTTTCTGTTGTAAATCCTGCAATAGAAATAAATCAAAGTATTATTGATATAAATTCAGTAGAAGGTTGGAAAAATAGTGTTAATAGACAAATAGAAGATATAGAAGAACATATTCCACCTTATACAGCAGAGCAAAAAAGACAAATGTATAAAGCTATTTTATCAAAATGTTTTTTTGGTACTTCAAAAAAATATGAAATTGATGCTTTTACATTAGATTATATGTATAATAATGATTAAAAAGGAGGCGACTTATGGGGTCAATGGAAAGTTTTTATGGAGGACGCCAAGGTGCTTCCTTTATAATTGTTAAACGTTTTGATGGAATAGATATTCCAGAGAATACTATTTATAAATTAGGTTGGTTTGCTCAAGATTCTGATGGATATTTTTATGTTCCTTTAATAGAAAAAAATAATAAAAATTATAATCTTTATTCTTGGGATACTATTCCTAAAGATGGCATTACAACAGTAGTGTCAAAATCTGGTATTGTTTCAGATCCTCTTCCTGTCGAATATGCTGAAGGTATGAAACAATGTTTTGAAAAAGGTGGAGCAACTCTTTCTCAAGTTGGATATGGTGAATATGTAATAATTGATACTATTCTTAATCTTGGAAACCAATCAAATCCAGATAATGGTAAAATTTATCGTAGAGGAATGAATTATGACCAAGATCTTGGTGGTGCTGAATATATAGGTCAAGTTGTAGGTCCTCAAGGAGGAACTTCAAAAATTGATATGACTACTGTTGAAGATATATTGACAGAGTCAGAATCTCAAATACGTCATTATGATATGACAGATGGAGACGCTCAAAATGGTATTGTTCCAGGTAAATATAATTCTGGTGGTCTTATTAAATATAATGATGATGTTACTTATGGATGGGCAACTATTAGAGATGATAGTAATAATGTTAAAGAAACTTTAATTGGTTTTACTTTCCCATATTTAGTTCCTGAAATTGTTTCTGTAAAAAGAAGTCCTTATTATACTTTGGAAGATTACAATGAAGGAAGAATTACAGATATAAATTTAATTGGTACATCAATTAAAGAGTTTGATGATTTTGAATTATTTGTGGATAATGATTATTTAACACCAGATAGAGAACCTACTCATGGCGATACTGGTCATGCTTTTTATAGAAAATGGAAATTATCAATCCCGCAAGGTATAAAAGGTGATACTCAAACACAATTAGAAATTGTACCTCAAAAAATTCGTGTTGGAGCAAATTTATGGGGAACTACAGATATTTCTCTTTTACCAGTATCAATTGCAGATGATGAAACTTATGTTATTTTAGATGATTCAAAATTTCAAAAGGATTGCGTCTATCCTTATGACGATGATTCGGCTATTGTTGCAGCAAAGAAAAATAGTGCTCCTGGAATTACATATTATGCAAAAATTGAAGATACCTATATGTTAAAATTTAGATATCGTCAAACTTGGTATGATGATCATGTAGATGGTTCTGATTATGATATGATAGACCTTGGTGATTATAATACTATTAGAAAAATTTGGATTGCAGATAATGGTTATTTATGGGTTAGATATAATGCTGATGAAGACAGTATTATAAATCCAGATACTCCTATTCCTCGAATTGAATCTATAGCATTAGCAAATATGGATGATCCATCAGTTTTTGATCCAGAAGGAAATTTAGTTAATTCAGGTCATTTTAGAGTTATTTATAATAATGATGGAGTTAGTAATAAAACCGGTACATGGACAGATGATGATGGACAAATTCATGCTATATGGGAAACTGACATAACATGGCCTCAAAGTGTCAGTTTAAATTCAGAAGGATTATTAAAATTTTTATACAATAATAATTTATATTTTGACCCAACAATTTATACAAATCCTATCGAAGGAAGCTATGAATTTTCTATTCCTTGGATTACTAATGCTTTAATTAAACAAAATGGTGATTTTACTTTAACTTATAATAATGAAGTAAATGCAGAAACATATCCTGCAAGTGAATGGGATTCTACAACACATACTTGGACTACAAGTTTAAATTTAATTGATCATGTTACTATTGATGAAGATGGAAAAATTCATTTTTGGTATAGTAATGGTACTGAAGCACCTAATACTGGATATACTAATATTAGAATAAAATATCTTATAAATGCGGATGTTAGAACTGGATTAGATGAATCTTCATCTTTTGATTTTGATGGAGAGGGTACTGGAGATCAAAAAATAGAATTAACTTGGAATACAGAAACAATCCCTGGAACTAAAGATACTTCTATAATTGGAGCACCTTTAAATTATATTATGGAAGCTATTGTTACAACATATGATCCAAATGCTCCTAATACACCGCAAAATCATTTATTAGTTTTATATAGTGATCCTGCTTATAGAGCATGGTTAGCTACTAAATATCCTGATAAAATATATAAATATACTAGTAAAAAATTTACTAAAGCTGATCCTTTATATCCATATATAGTGGTAACTCCAGTTGGCAGTGAAAATCCTTCATCTTTAGGATGGTATGAATTAATAAGTGGTAATTATATTCTTTCCACTGATACTATCGTCGATCCAAGTAAAACATATTATATTTTAAATAAAATTTTTATTACTAGAAATGATTGGTTTGATTTGGGATATGTAAAAGGTGAACCTGGTGGATTACATATTATTGGTGAATATATATTAGCACCTGGAGAAACATATCAAGATTATTTAAATGATACTATACCTCCTGAACATATGCCAGGTAACACTATGGAAGATCGTGGTTGGGCATATATAATTTCAGAAAATATAGGAACTG